>JBBUAX010000032.1:664-7732 GCA_038058515.1 Patescibacteria group bacterium | reverse complement strand
TTTTCGGCGAGGAGGTGCCGGTGCGCTGCCGGGTGCGCCAAATCTCCGGTTATTCCGCCCACGCCGACCAGCCCCGGCTTGTTGAATGGCTCCGCCCACTGCGCATGCGGGTCAAAAAAGTATTCCTGGTTCAGGGTGAGCCGGAATCGAGCGCGGTCCTGGCCGGCAAAATCCGCGATGAATTGGCCATGGAGGCGGAAATACCCGAGGCCGGCCAATCAGTCGTGTTATAACCAGGTAGTGAAAATTCGGGTGGCCGCTTATGGCGGCAAGCACAGTGCCCGAATTTCTACTTACCTGGTATAATTCATAAGTAATGTCCAAGAAACCATCGGCCAAAACCAGCCCGGCTCCGGCCCAAAATCACAACCACGAGCACGCCGGCGACCTTTCCTATCTTAAGTACAAGATTTGTATTTCCGGCGCGGCGGTGACCGATAAGTTTTCTCCGGACATGCTCAAAAAGACCGAGGAGCTCGGGCGGCTTATCGCCGAGCGGGATATGATTTTAACCACCGGAGCGACGACCGGCGCGCCATATTGGGCGGCCAAGGGCGCCAAGCAGGCTGGCGGCATCGTTATCGGCTTGTCCCCGGCCTATTCTAAAATCCAGCACGTCAAAACATACCGCCTGCCGCTTGATTACCATGACCTTATCGTCTACACCGGCTTCGGCTATTCCGGGCGCAACCTGCTTCTTACCCGCGCGTCGGATGCGGTGATTACCGTCGGCGGGCGCATCGGGACGCTTAACGAATTTACCACCGCCTTTGAAGATAATAAGCCCCAGGGCGTGCTTCTGGGTTCCGGCGGCACCACGGATATGATCCAGGATATACTGAACAAGGCCGGTCGGGGCACGGGCAAGGTGGTCTTTGACTCCGACCCGACAAAGCTATTAGATAGGGTTGTTGCCCTTATCCAGGCGGACGAGAAAGAAAACGGGCACGCAGTCTAAATCCGGGCGTAAAGGTCGATACCAACATCAATCTATGCCTAAAAATTCCGAACCAAAACCCATCGGCGAAGTGACCCACTATTACAGCCATTTGGGCGTGGCCATTGTTAAGTTCAATAAATCGGTAGAGGTTGGCAGCGCGGTGCGCTTCAAGGGGACGACCACCGACTTTGAGGAAAAGATTTCGTCCATGCAGTACGACCACAAACCGATTACTGCCGCCAAGAAAGGACAAGAGGTGGGTATTAAAATAGGCGACAAAGTTCGCGAGGGCGACCTCGTTTATCCCGTTTAGAGTCAACCCGCCCTTAAGGCCCCTCCGGGGTCTGCCTAAGGCGGAGGCGTGGACTCTAACGGGATTTACCCGGCTTAAGAGTTGTTTCCATGAGAAGTCATTTTATCCGCATCGCCGGCTTGATGGCGGCTACCACTATTGGTGCCGGCCTTTTTTCTTTGCCCTATGTTCTATATAAATCCGGCTGGGTTGTAAGTTTACTGTATCTGGTTTTGGCTGTGGGCGCGATAGTTTTCGCTCATTCTCTGTATCTGCGCACCCTGGAAGGAAACGGCGGGGGCAAGCATCTACTGGGACTAGCCACCGAATATTTCGGCGGCTTCGGCCGCGGCTTTGGTCTCCTGGTTATTGTCGGCGGCCTGACTCTGGCGCTGGTCATCTATCTGGTTCTGGTCGGCGAATTTTCGGAGATGCTTTTTGTTGGCAGCCGCAACCTGGGGCTTGTGCTTTTCTGGCTCGCCGGTTCTCTGCCGATTATTTTCTCGCGCCGGACTATTTCTTCCGAGCTTGTCGGCGCCGTACTCATGACCGCAATCATTCTTCTGGTTTTTGCCGGTTTCTTCGGCAGCAGCGCGCTCAATCTGCCAGTGGCGGATTTCAAAAACATTTTTCTGCCTTTCGGCCCCCTGCTTTTTGCCTTGGCCGGCTGGACGGCAATCGAGCCGATATTTGATTATAAAAAACAAGCCGGCTATAACCGGGCGTCGGTAGCCATGGGTGTCGGCACAATATTCGCTGCCGTTTTGTATACGCTTTTTGTTTTGGGCATTCTGGGCTCGGCCGGGAGCATTACCCCGGACACGGTCGGCGGCTTGAGCAATTGGGCGGGATGGAAGTTTGTATTGCTTATTATTCTCGGCCTTTTCGCCGTTTGGACCTCCTATGTGCCCATTGGCTTGGAGATAAAAAATGCGCTGGAGAAGGACTTGTCTTGGGCTAAAACCTGGAGCGGTGCGCTGGTTCTTTTTTTGCCGCTGGCCCTGGTGTTTTTGGGCCTGCGTGATTTTATAAAAATCGTCGGCCTGGCCGGCGGGGTGTTCTTAGGATTGGAATATCTTTTGATATTAATGGTCAGCCAAAAGGCGCTAAACCTCCGCGGCGCGAAAATGTTTTTGGTCTGGCTCTTGGGAATTATTTTTCTCCTCGGCGCGGTTTACGAGGTGTATTATTTCTTGAGTATAGAAGCTGATTAACGCGGACCGGACCCCGCCTTCGCAGGTAGCGGACTTTGTCCGCCGTAGCCCGCTATGGCGGGCGAAGGCGGATTGACGCGGATAGGGAATACACGCAGATTGACGCGGATAATTCATTTAAGTAACCTGAATTGAAAGCGCCCGTAGTTCAACGGATAGAATGCATCCCTCCGAAGGATGAGATCGAGGTTCAATTCCCCGCGGGCGCACATGCAAGACCAAAAGTCCCCACCCAAAGAAATAAAAGGAGTCGTTCCGACGGTTGCCAAGCCGGAAAATTTGGGCTGGGAGTTGCTCATAATTTTAATAAGCGTGGCCGTGGGTATCGTGCTTTGGAAAACCCAGGCGATAGCCGGGGTTTTGGGCCTGGCCGGAGAAGTGGATGTTCTGGTCAGTTTTCTGGCCGGTGTTTTCTTCGCCTCAATTTTTACCGTTGTTCCGGCGACGGTAGTCATTGTTGAAATGGCGGGGCATTACTCTCTTTTCTGGCTGGCATTTTTTGGCGGTCTCGGTGCCCTGTGTGGCGACTACATAATTTTCCGGTTCGTCCGCGACCGCGTCTCCGACTCGCTTATCACGCTTTTGCGGCGCCACAGTAGCGAACGCTGGCTGGCAATTTTCCATCTGCGCCTCTTCCGCCATCTCATGCCGCTTATAGGAGCCATCATCATCGCTTCGCCCCTGCCGGACGAGCTGGGGCTAACCATCTGGGGCCTATCCAAGTTGCCGACCAAATATTTTGTGCCCTTATCGTTTTCTTTGAATGCTTTGGGTATTTTAGTCATCGGCCTCATCGCCCGCGCAGCGGGATAGGGAATATAATTCTATGACCCGGGCGGAAAAAGAAGCAGCGCTAAAAAAGCTGGAAGCGGAAATGGCCGTGGACAAAACGCTCCCGCTTACGACCAATCTGGTTTTTGGTGAAAGCGGATAAAAACTATATAAAAATTATGTAATTTGACAAACTATATATAGTTTTGTAGTATGCTAATCGTATGACCACGCGTGAGAAACTGAAATTACTGCAAAATCTATCGGGTTTAACCCAGGCAGAGTTGGCCGGCCGCTTGGGCGTGACCTTTGCGGCATTAAACCGCTGGATGAACGAAAAGGCAGTCCCGCGGAAAGGCGCGGCAGCGAGGATCGACGAACTTTATAAGGAATATTCCGGAGAGAAACAGATTTCGGAGACCGTTTTAGGGGCCAAGAAAAAGTTTGTTCTCCGAAAGCGGGACTCGCACAAAAACGCTCTGAAAGAAATTCTGGCGAACCCGGACATCAAAGATGAGTTTTGGGTGGCGCTGACCTATCATTCCAATCGGATTGAGGGCAACACTCTTTCGGAAAACGAAACCGCCGCGATTTTGCTTCATAACGCGATTTTGCCGGATAAAAGCTTGGTGGAACAATTGGAGGCGAAAAACCACCAGGCGGCTTTGGAGTATTTGTTTAGCTGGGTTTTGGCAAAAAAGCCACTAAATCAAGAACTGATCTTGAAGCTACACGGTATTCTTATGAATGCCGTTCAATCCGATGCAGGCGCGTATCGTAGACACGCTGTAAGGATACTGGGTTCTTACGTCCCAACCGCCAATTATCAAAAGGTGCCGAATTTGATGAAGAAATTAACCTCCGACCTGGCCCGGGATCAAAAAGACACAATAGCCCGGGTGGCGTCTGTTCATAGTAGACTTGAGCAAATTCACCCCTTTTCCGACGGCAACGGGAGAGTGGGACGCTTATTGATGCAGGCGATGCTTCTCAAAAAAAACCTGCCACCTGCGATAATTAGGCAAGAAAAAAGACGGCTTTATTATGTCTATTTGAGTAAGGCCCAAACCAAAATGGATCAAAGCAGTCTGGAAGATTTTATTTGCGACGCGATTTTGGAAGGATTCAAGATTCTGGAAAGGGAAGAATAATTTGAGGCATGCTTGGGGATAAACAGAAGATGGATAAAATCGAGGCCCTTAAAAAACTGGAATCGGAAATGACCGCGGACAAAACACTTCCGCTTACAACCAACTTGGTTTTTGGCGAGGGCAATCCGGATTGTGAAATAATGTTTTTCGGTGAAGCCCCGGGGCAGGTGGAAGATATGCAAAAACGGCCGTTCGTCGGCCGCGCCGGGCAACTATTGCGGCAATGTCTCCGGGAGCTGGGCTGGAAAGAGGCAGATGTGTACATCACCAACATTGTGAAGCGCCGGCCGCCGGAGAACCGCGACCCTCTGCCGGAAGAAATTGGGGCCTATCAACCCTATCTCACCGAGCAAATCGAAATAATAAACCCTAAAATCATTGTCGCCCTGGGCCGTTTTGCCATGAATTATTTTCTGCCGACAGCAAAAATTTCCCGTGACCGCGGCAAGGTTTTTCGCGCTGGCGGACGGCTTATCGTGCCCATCTACCATCCGGCGGCGGCCCTGCGCGGCAACGAGGCCATGGCCGCTTTCCGCGATGACTTCCGGAAACTGCCGGCGATTCTTAAGCAATACGATAAACTCATAACCGCCGTACCCGTTGCCAGTGTTGCCGCTAAAAAATCCGCTCCGCCGCAAGCCAAACTGTTTTAGACGTTTTGAGTTATAATGTCGGTATGAGTTTTTCGTTGGTCTATCTCCTCCAGCGGTTTTTATACCGCATCGGCGACTTTTTCCATCATTGGTATGTAGATGCCTCCCGCTTGTGGGTGCATAATTTGATTTCCGCGTTGGAGTATATGGACCGGACGTTCGCGGTGCGCATTACTCTTAAGCACTTTTTTATGCCGCTTTACGGCGACTACACCATCATCGGCCGTTTCCTGGGCGTGATTTTTAGGAGCGGCCGGGTTCTAATCGGTAGCGCGGTTTATCTTGTGGTGGCCTCGGTTTTCGCCGCCGGCTATATCATCTGGGCCTTAGTTCCGCCAATAATCATTCTTTATGTCCTCGCCAACATCTAAACCACTCGAATTCTATTTCAACGAGCCGCGCCTCAAGATGACCATCGTCGGCCGGATTTTGGTGCGGATTGTAAGCTATGTAGCCAATCTACTGTTTTTGGTCGCCACCCTGGCGCTGGTTTTATCCGACTTGCCGGTGCTACGCGGCCTGGGGATTCTCTTCCTCATCTTTTTCCTGGACCGTTTGGCGCATCTTTATGAAGCCGATCGGCCGCTTTATGAGATGCCCAAGGAGGGCAGAATAAACCTTGCCCGATACCTTACCTCTGCCGCCTACGCTATTATAGAGCGCGCCTATGACCGGGCTCTGCTTACCCGGCAAAATTTATTTTTGGAGGCCACCCGTCAGCTTATCGGACTGCGGGAGATACGTGACGGCTTGCGGCGGCTGGACATCAAACCGGAAGAGTTCCGCCAGAAGCTGGACGAACTTTTATCCGAGAGCCGCCTGCCGAACGGCGAGAGGGTAAACAAAGATAATCTCTCTGCTGGCCTGAACGCGCTTATGCTTGAGGCGTTTAGCCGGGCGGTTGCCGACAAGCAAAAATTTATCGAGGCAACGGACATGTTCTCGTCGCTTGCGCGCGTGAGCGACCCGTTTCTTAAGCGGCTTTTCGGAACTTTTTCAGTTGAAGCCGAGGATATGGCTCACGCTATGGTTTTCGGTTCGGCCAAGAGGCGCTTGGCGCGCTGGCTGCGTCTGCCGAGAAAACTAAGCGCCTTCCTTCTGGGCACGGAACGGGTGAGACGGCACCGGATTATGAATCGCGCCTGGACCAGCCGGCCGACGCCGACCCTGGACCGCTACTCTTTGGACTTAAGCGATGCGGCGCGCCATCACCAAGTCGGGTTTTTGGTCGGCCACAAGGCGGAATACAACCGCCTGGTGGATACCTTGTCCCGGCCGGTAAACCCGAACGCGCTCTTGGTCGGCGAACAGGGCATCGGCAAGGAAACGATTGTGGCTCATCTGGCTCTGAATCTGACCAAAGACAAAGTGCCGGCGCCGCTTTTTGACAAACGCCTGGTGGAGTTGCGCTTGGCGAATTTGGTGGCGAGCGCCGCGCCGGAAGAACTCCAGCAGCGGGTGCAGACCATCGCCCAGGAGATAATCACCGCCGGCAACGTCATTTTGTACATCCCGGAAATACACAATCTGGTGCGCACCTCCGGAACCGCCTATCTTTCCGCCGCCGACGGCCTTATGCCTATTTTAAAAGACAACGCCTTTCCGATGATCGGCGCCACCTACCCGCGGGAGCACAAGCAATTAATCGAGCCGCGCAGTGATTTCGCCGGACTTTTTGAAAAAATTATGGTGGAGGAGATAAGCGAGGACGAGGCGGAGACAATTCTGACTTACGACGCCTTGCTCTTGGAGGATGAAAGCAAGATATTCATCAGCTTCGGCGCGGTCAAAAGCGCGGTCAAGCTTGCCAAAAAATACCTGCACAACCGTTTTCTGCCGACCAGCGCGGAAGAACTTTTAAAGAGCGCCATCGCCACTGCTGCGCGCCGCGGCGATAAGTTCGTTGGGCCGGAGCAGGTGACTTCCGCTGCCGAGGAAAAAGTAAACGTACCGATTCACGAGGCCACCAGGCGCGAAGCCGAAGAGCTGCTTAACCTGGAAGAAACAATCCATTGGAGTTTAATCAATCAGGACGAAGCGGTTAAGG
>JBBUAX010000032.1:0-654 GCA_038058515.1 Patescibacteria group bacterium | reverse complement strand
AGGGCGCGCTTATAATCGCGCAAAGGGAAGAAAAAAAATATCTTACTCGCGACGAGATAATCAAGGTAACCGAAGAAAAAGTGAATATCCCGATACACGAGGCCACCGGAACCGAAGCCAAGGCCCTGCTTAACATGGAAGACACGGTACACAAGCGTTTGATAGACCAGGAAGAAGCGGTTAAGGCCGTCAGTACGTCCCTGCGCGAATACCGGAGCGGCTTGACCCGCCAAGGCGGGCCGATTGCCAGCTTTCTCTTCATCGGGCCTACCGGTGTCGGCAAAACGGAACTTTCTAAGATACTTGCCCGGCTGCAGTTCGGTTCCGAGGAGGCCATGGTCCGGTTTGATATGACCGAGTATCAGGACAAACAGAGCCTTTTCCGGTTCATCGGCTCGCCGGACGGGAACATTTCCGGAGCGCTTACCGACGCGGTGCTGCAGAAGCCATACTGCCTGGTACTTCTGGACGAATTTGAAAAGGCCTACCCGGACATCATGAACCTTTTCCTTCAGGTCTTGGACGATGGCCGACTTACCGACAATCTCGGCCGCACGGTGGACTTTACCAACACCATCGTCATTGCCACCTCCAACGCCCATTCCGACCTGATCAACCAGTCCTTGCGCGCCGGGCAGACCATGCTGCAGATTG
>JBBUAX010000031.1:0-6422 GCA_038058515.1 Patescibacteria group bacterium | reverse complement strand
TGCTCTTGCGTTTTTTGTAAGAAATGTTACAATGCAAGGTCTGTTTATTCAGACGGCTCTTATCAAGTTTCAATCGATTTTCGCAAGGAGGATTTGCATGAACACTGCGAAGTTTTTAGCCGTGTGCGTTTGTTTTTCGGCTCTCGCGCCGATGACAATCGCGCAGAACACGGCCCAACCAACATCCACAGCGTCCGCGACCTGCGAGGAGTGGTTTTTCCATTTCCCCCAAGTAGATCAGCGGGGAACGCTTTTGGAAATCAACCGCGAGGGGCTACGCAACCCGCGCAACCTCAAAGCCGACAAGCAGAACTGGCTTGAGTTCATAGAAGTTCCTGCATTTAAGCAGAACTTCTACGGCCAGAAAGTAGCGGGGCTGACGCTTTATTATGATCCGTGCCGTCAGGCCGCTACTTTTAGAAGGTATGAGACCTTTGAGCAGCTTGCGGCATCGGAGGCTATCTCTTCACCCGCACCCTTACAATCGACATTGGGGCAGGTGCCTCAACCCATTCTCGAAGCGGCGAGCGGATCGCGCACCAACTGCGATGCCGATGTGAGTTGGCAGACAATCTACCGCGGCAAGTCCGGCAAGGAAGCGCCTTTCACAAGGCTCGTTCGTGAGCGCAAGCTGACAAGCGAGGAGGCGAAGGGAATTGCCGGAAGCGAAGATTTTCTGAACCTGCAGGAAGCGTTCGGCGGCGAGTATTCCATCCGCAAGAATACCTGCACATCAACTATCCGACTCATCCCAACTCTCGTGACCCAAAAGGTCGTTTCCGATGCGGGTCAGGGAGCGGGGGGAGAAAGAAAAGGTTCAAGCAAGATCAGGACTTTCGCGACCTTGGGCGGCACCGGACTTTCGACCTACTTTATGATCGCCGGCAACTACGGGCTTGCTTCAGCGACAGGCGGGGCATCGTTATTCGTTGTGCCCATTCTGGAAAGGATATTCCATCGCAAGCCCAAGACCCCGAAGCAGGAACCTGACGATACCGAGGTGACTTCAAAGGTCACCTATCAGGCCGCGGCGGACCAACAACCGGTCACCAGGCCAATCCAGACCAGGCCAACACGGAAGTATTCAGACCCGTGTAAGGTCCGCGTCGGCGACGGGGTTTGGCATAAGTTTGGCGACTGCCCGAGCCGCAATTCGAACGCTACCACTACTTTCCGAATGAACGGGAAGTGGTGGGAAAGATACTGAAGGAGAAGGCTATGAAGAGAGTGAGTGTTTTCTTGTCGCTGTTCGTTTTGCCGGCGCTCTTTGCACAGACGCCGGCCACGCCTCTCCGGCCTGATCCGGAGAGCCCTAACCGTTGCTCGGTTTATAATCCGCCGTTGCCTTTTCGCTGGACGCATATGGCCGTCCGGCCGGTGGATACGCCGATAGTCAGCTACGAAGTGCTGACGAACTTCTTGGCCCCGCGCAAGGCCGACGACGGCAACCAGTTCGACAAGCCCTGGCAGCAGCTGGCCAAGAATGCGTGGAAGTGGACGGACGACGTCCTTAACACCATGTACTTCGCGGCCCAGCAAGGAGAGGGTTCGAATTGGCGGCGCGAGATAGTCAGGCCCTGCGACACTTTGGCGGATATGATCTTTGGGGGTACTCCGGAGCGGGGGAATAAGTACGGCCCGCCCCAGGTACTTAACCGTCCTGTGTTGGTGGATTTCACCGACAATGGCGGCCGTGAGGCTTGGGTGTTTCCGGTAAACGATGAGATTGAAGCGGTATTTTTTAAGGACTGTAGTAATCCGTCCTACCGCGTTAAAATTTCACATGTCACCGGCCCGGTCGAGGCGCCAAAACCACCGCCCCCACCACCTCAACCGGCACTGCCGCCGAAGATAGAAGTAAACGTTCCGGCGCCAATCGTCAATGTTCCCCAACAACCGGCGCCGATAGTGAATATCCCGCCGCCCGCCGCCTGTCCGGCGCCGCAAGTTACTTGTCGGGCCGACCATCCGGTGAACATCGTGGTTCAGCCGGCGAAGGTGGAAGTCCTGCCGGCGCCGGTGCAGAGGATCATCATCGTCAACAAGGTGCCCTGGCATCAGGCGATGTACAACATCACCGGTTCCGCCTTCCATGGGGTTGCCATTGGTTGGATGGCCAAAAATTGGAACTTCCGCAAAGACGGAAGAGATGGCGCCGCTGGGAAAGACGGCAAGGATGGGGCGACCGGCTCGCAAGGAGTGAAGGGGGATAAAGGCGACACCGGCGCGACCGGACCCGAAGGACCGCAAGGTCCCCAGGGTCCAACCGGGTCAATTGGTCCCCAAGGCCCAACCGGACCGCAAGGATCTCCGGGAACGCCCGGCGCCACCGGACCCGTGGGACCAGGAGGTCCACAGGGGCCGGCTGGAACTCCCGGAACCCCGGGGGCGCAAGGTCCGCAAGGACCGCAAGGTCCCCCAGGTACTTCGGGACAGTCAATTCCTGGTCCCCAAGGTCCGCCCGGACCTCAAGGCCCTCCCGGTGTCGGTACCCCAGGTCCGGCGGGCCCCCAAGGACCGCAAGGTCCCCCAGGTACACCGGGACAGTGTCTGATCTTGGTAGACGGCCAGTTTAAGCCGTGCGGCACTCCGCCGACTCGGCCATAGAGACGAGAATCTCAACTTCGCAAGTTTCAACCCGGTGAAGGCACCTTCTGCCCTCACCGGTTTTTTTTATGAATTGCGAAACCCAAAAAAGATGTCATTGCGAGCCCCGCATTTTTATGCGGGGCGCGGCAATCCCATTGCTTTTCCACGGGATTGCTTCGTCGAAGACTCCTCGCAATGACAGGAAATGATGAGTTTTTGTAATTCACAGCTTCAGCGAAGGCGGGTGGAGATACCAAGGGTTTAAGCGAGCGGATAATATTCACCCCCCATTTGAAACAATAGCTTTATTAAGCCGTCAATAGATTAAGAAGGATTTACCGTCTCCGTGATTTTATTCTTCGAGCCTGCCTGCCGGCAGGCAGGCGAAGTCCCGACGCCTTGGTCGGGACGGAGTCGAGGAGTCCAAACTTTTACTGTATTTCTCGACGCGCTCCATTCAGTCGCTTGCTCGAAAAATATACCCAAAAATTTAATAAATTTCCATTTGACAAAAAATAGATAACCCGATAGAATAAGCCGTTATAGCAATTTCCTAAAATATTTTGGCGTATTTTGTCGAGAATGCGTCGAAAAATAGGAATTCCTTAAAAAAGTCCGATTTCGGAGAGGAGCAGAAATCGCAGGAGTAAAAAGTTAAAACATTAGATCATTACAATAATTAGCATGAATAAATTTAAAGCATTTTTAACAAACAGCAAAAAAACAATCACAACCGTTGGCGCCGCAGGGTTAATCGCGTTAGTCGCGGTTGCCGGAGTGGTATCCGCTGACGGCCCGACTTTCAACATTTTTCCGATCGCCTACGACGGCAGTTTAAATACCGATTATCCCTTACTCGACGGCCGCAATGTGACTAAAGCGGAAAGTTGGAGCGTTTCGCAAGCCGATCATGACGCCGGCATAAATTCCGACCCCAATGACATCATCGAGTTTTTGATTTATTATCATAACGGCGCCGCGACCGCTCCGGAAAATATCGCCAATAGCGTCATCGCGCGCGCTACGATTCCGGCAACTGCCGGAAGCACTCATACCATTGGCGCTTCGATTTCCGCGGCTAACGCCCAGACGGTGTCTTCTTCCAACCACGGCGGCGATGTAACCGTGAGGGTCTCCGGCCCCTTGGGACAGACCCTGACTTTAATTCCCGGCTCGACCGTGTGGCTTCCTAACCGCGCCAGCACTCAAACCACGATGCCGAACACGATTAACACCTCCGGCATCAGTTTGGGCAACATCGAAGGCTGCTGGCAATTCGCTGGTTTCGTAAAATTTCAGGTTCGGGTTTCCAACCAACAGCCAAACTACACGCTTTCCGTGAATAAAGAAGTCAGAAAACTTTCTGACGCCGGCTTTTCCGATTCCGTAACCATCAGTCCCGGCGATACCGTGGAATTCCGCATCACAGCTACCAATACAGGTACCGCGACGATTAATAGCGTCTTTATTCGGGACACCTTGCCTTCCCAATTAACTTTCGTCCCCGGCACCTTAACCATATCTCAAGCTCCGCTTTCCGGTGATTTGTTCTCAAGCGGCGCTAACGTGGGTTCGGTTGGGTCCGGCGCTAGTGTGACGGCGAGATTCCAAGCCCAAGCGGCCGCTAGTTCCTCCTTCCCCGTGGGCAACACCACTCTACAAAACACGGGAATCGTTTGGGGGCAGGCCGGCTCGACAGCCGTGCCTCAGGTTACTGACACGGCCACAGTTATCGTTAATAAACCCGCGCCGCAGTTGTGCACGGTTTCCGTCCGAGCGACCTTTAACGGGCAAGCCTGGCCGGGTTTTATGAACTATCTTATTACCGGTCCCACCGGTATTTCCGGAAATTCCGTGCCGACGGATTTTCCTAACAGCACTTCCGGCGCTTACACCCCCCAATACATTTCCGGGGGCCCTTCGAGCGCGACTTTTTCAGGTGTCACCCCAACTTCGGCGAATTGTCCGGCCGGCGGCTCGGTAACTTTTACCTTCAACTTTACGCGCGTGGATGTGCATAACCTAACCATAAATAAACAGGTCAGAAATCTTACCACCGGCACGGGTTTTGCCGACGCAACTGAAGCCCAGCCTTCGCAAACGGTTCAATTCCAAATCCAGGTAACCAACATCGGCAACGTTGATGAAAATAACATTAACCTGCGCGATGCTTTACCAGCTCTACTGGCTTACAATGCCAACTCTTTGAACGTGGATGGTTCCACCAATTATTCTTCCCTGTCGTTCTTCAGTTCCGGCATTAACATTGGAAGCCTGGCCGTAAACCAAACCCGGACCATTATCTTTGAGGCAACGGTTGCGGGTCAAGCCCAGTTTCCGGTGGGTATTACGCCTTTGATTAACACCGGTTACACTTCCAGTCTGAACGTCACCGAAAGAAACGACACGGCCACGGTTAACGTCAACAAGCAGGCTCTTCAAAAAGAAAACGGCAATCCTTCAGTAAGACCGTAAAGTAAAGTGAATGATCGTGGTAGGGGCTGGCCTTTGGCCGCCCGCTCTCAAAGACGGGCGCGCAAGCGCGGCCCCTACAAATTAAAATCCCTTATATGATTTACTCGCAAGGAAAAAATCGAATATCTAAAATTTTCTCCAAAGCTGTACCAATAATTTTGGCGGCTTTTGTGGCTTTTGGAATTTTTAGCCAAACCTTCGCCTCCGGCCCGGCTTTTGATGTATTTCCAATAGCCTACAATGGCGCGCAAAATACTGATTATCCCTTGCTTGACGCCCGAAATTCGACTCAGAACGGAAGTTTTTCCACCTCGCAATCCGATCACGACAACGGCGTTGCCGGAAGCGTCGGCGACATCATCGAATTTATCGTTTATTACCACAACGGCGCGGCTAACGCGGCGGAGAACACAGCGCGTAATGTCCGCGTGCTTGCGAACTTGCCTTCCGGAACTTCTCAAACCCAGACGGTTTCCGCGAGTATTTCGGCGGATAACGTCACGACCGTCAATTCCTCGTCCCGCGGCGGAAACGTCACAGTGAACATCAGCGGTTCGGCCCAGCCGCTCGAATATGTAGCTGGTTCCACCAAATGGTTTCCCAGCCGTTCCACGCAAGGCCAAGCTTTGCCCGACGGCATCGTCAGCGGGGGAGTTACATTGGGCGATATCCAGGGTTGCTGGGAATTTTCGGGTTTCGTAAAATTTCAAGTCAAAGCGGGAACCGCTCAAAGCCAAGCCACGCTTTCGATTCAAAAATCAGTAAAAAATTTAACCAACAGTGGAAATTTTTCCACTTCCATCACGGCTAATCCCTTGGATAGCGCGCGTTTCCAAATCACCGTGCAGGCTTTATCCGGCAATGTAGCCAATCTGATTATTCGCGATATTTTGCCATCGACCCTGACCTATACTTCAAACACCGCCAAGGTTAACGGCGTTTCGATTTCGGATTCGTCCGGCCTTTTAGGCAGCGGTTATAATTTTGGCACGCTAAATCAAAATAACACCGTAACGGTGGAATTCGACGCCGTTTTGGCTAGCGCTTCATATTTTGGCTCGAACACTCAAACCGTAACCAACACGGCCAACGCCCGCGGCGACAATGTTCCCACGGTGCAGGCTACGGCCAACATTAACGTTTCCGGACAGGTGTTGAATTCTTCTTTTCAGCAGTCCAAGTCCGCATATAATCAAACCCAGGGCGTTGCCGCGCAAAGTGTGCAGGCTAATCCGGGCGACATTATCAATTATACCCTGACTTATCAAAACACCGGCGGCGTGAATTTAACCAACATCGTGATCACCGACGATTTGTCAGGCATCCTGCCTTACGCCGATGTCATTAACGCGGGCGAC
>JBBUAX010000030.1:0-4972 GCA_038058515.1 Patescibacteria group bacterium | reverse complement strand
CGTAGATCAGCGTCCTAATCGGCGTAGATCAGCTTCTATCGCGGTAGAAGCGGAACAACGCGGAAGGGTGCGCAGAACAACGCTGAAAAATCCATTTTGGAGATAGCTTCTAGTAGACAATGCAATACTGCTTGTTGGCGTCCTCACAGTCCAAGCTGAATATCGTGCCGTCGCCGTCATCCCGGAAATTGGGATTGCCCGCGTCTTCCAGGGTCGCCCGCAAGACATATTCCGAGCCGTCGGCTTTCACGCCATAGGCATAACTTTTTCCGCCACTGGGGTCATTGGGAATTTTAGTCGGTCCCAAAGCACTGCCGGTAAGGGCGGTGGACATGGCTGTCCAATCGGCAGCCGCGGCAAAGGCGGCGCAGGTCTGGCCGGCCTGGGCCGCGCCGGGGTAATAACCACATTTGTTATAATAGAGCCCCAGAACGTTCTGGGCCTGCTTCAGGTCGGCGAGGCGCCGGGCGTCCCGAGCCTGGCGCTGGACCGGGCCGAAACTCACCAAAACCGTCCCGGCTAAGATGCCGATGACCGCAACGACGATGAGCATTTCGATCAACGTAAAACCGCTCTTGCGCACCTTGAATCCTGAATCTTGAATCATTTTTTTATTTTGTTTTTTCCGTCATGTTTCATGTTTTAAGCTCCATGATTCATGACCTCCCGACCTTTTAATTATCGTGTTTTAGAATGCCGCCGTCAAGCGGTATAGAGGCATAAGAATAGAGGCGAAAAGCAGGGCGACCATAACACCAATCACAATCATCAAGATCGGCTGGATCAGCTCGACAATATTGGACACCACGCTATCCGCTTCCCGGCCGTAGAACGCCGCCAAGCGCAAGAGGATGTCGTCCAAGCGGCCGGTGGATTCGCCGACGGCGATCATCTGCGACACCAGCGGCGGGAAATATTCCGTATGTTTGGCCACTGCATCCGAAAGCGGCATACCCTCACGGACATCATTGGAAATCTCATGGAGAATGTCGCGGTATAAAACGTTGTCCACCGTTTCTCCGACCACCTCCATGGCTTGAGCCACCGGCACACCGCCCTTACTTAACATGGCCGCGGCGTCGGCAAAGCGGGTCAGAGTAACCGGCAGATATACCTTGCGAATTACCGGCAAACGAATTTTTAAATCGTCCCACAAGGCCCGGCCCTCGGCGGTTCGCAAATAATCCAAAAGCATCACTATGAGGATAATAAGGATAAGTACAACCAGCGGCCACCACTGGGCCAAAAACGCCCCGGCATTGATGAATATACTGCTTAGGAGCGGCAGCTTCACATCGGACTCGTCGAAGATGGGCTTAATCTGGGGAAAGACGGTGGTTATCATAACTCCAGCCACCAGCACGAAGAGAGCAATCACGATGGAGGGATATATCATCGCGGACCGCGCCTTGCTTATGAGTACCGCTTCACGCTCGGTGTAATCCGCCAAAAAAACGGCGGTTTGATCCAGATTGCCGGTCACCTCCGCGGTACGTACCATGCTGATAAAAAAACCGGAGAATATTTCATTCTGCCGTTCCAGCGCCTGGGACAAGGCCAAGCCGGAATCCACATCTTGAGAAATTTGCCGGATGGCTTCTTTGAGGGTCGGGCTAGTGGTTTGCTCTTCCAGGGTTGCCAGGGCGCGGTTCAGGGACAGTTGCGCCTGAAGCAGGGTGGCTAACTGCCTGGTAAATATCACCAAATCCTCACGGCGCACCCGCGACCAATAACTGGAAACACGGTCGTACCAATGCACTTTCTCCGCTGCTTCCAGCTTGAGAATAAAGAGATTGTGGCCGGATAAGATATTTACCGCTGAATCGCGGCTGCCGGCATCCACGAAACCGGCTTGGAGTTCGCCTTCTTTGGTTCTGGACTCGTATCTGAATTTCATGTGCTTTGTTTAACCGACACCAAACTACAAATGAATGCGAATCTACGAAGTGGTACGCCGACTGGTTTGTAGATTCGAATAGATTCGTCCTTCGATAGACTCAGGACCCTGAGCTTGTCGAATGGGTAGTTTTGCATCGGTTTATATTCTTTCCAAGAGTATCCGCAGTTCTGCCGGGTTCAGCGAATATAGTTCGGCATTTTCGATGGAAACCTCTTTGTTCTTGACCAGGTTGGCCATGGAACGGTTCAGAGTGGTCATGCCCTCCTGCAAGCTGGTCTCTATCACCAGATCGATCTGATACGCTTTGCGTTCGCGGATTAAGTTGCGGATGGCCGGATTGACGATCATGATTTCCACCGCCGGGATGCGGCCGCCGGAAGTCCGCGGCAAGAGACGCACGGAAATTAAGCCGACCAAAGTCGCCGCCAGCTGAGAGACCACTTGGCCCTGTTGTTCCGCCGGAAAAGAGTCGATGATGCGGTCGACGGTTTGGGAGGCGGAGTTGGTGTGCAAAGTGGAGAAGACCAAGTGGCCGGTTTCCGCCGCGGTCATCGCCGTGGAGATGGAGATGGTGTCGCGCATTTCCCCGATCATAACCACATCCGGGTCTTGGCGCAGCAGAGTGCGCAGGCCGGCATGGAAGGTCGGTACGTCGGTTGATACCTCGCGCTGGGAGATGATACCGCGGTCCTGGGTGAAAAGATATTCGATCGGGTCCTCAATAGTAATTATGTGGTCGGTGCGGTTATGGTTAATCTCGTCCAAAATGGCCGCAAGCGCAGTGGATTTTCCGTGACCGGCCGGACCCACCACCAAAACGAAGCCCTGGGAAAGTTTGGCGAAGTCATGGAGGATCGGCGGCAGATTCAATTCTTCTATAGTGCGGATACGCGCCGGGATAAGGCGCAGAGCCGCGGCCAGATAGCCGCGCTGATAGTAGGCATTTATGCGGAAGCGGGCCTTGTCCTCAAAACTGTAGGCCAGGTCCAGCTGCTTGTCCTTAAGCAGCTTTTCTTTTTGCTCCGGGGTAAGTAGGGCGAAAATCAATCCTTCCGCCGCCTCGGCCGTGAGCATATTCTCCTTTTGCAGCGGCACCAACACGCCATCCACCCGCAAGGATGGCTTGCGTCCGACCGCGATATGCAGATCCGACGCGTTTTGCTTGGCGGTGGTGATTAATAATTCCTTAAGCCCGGCTGCGTAATCTTCACTCATGGGTTATATTTTAACATAATATCCGCGTGGTTTACATTTCTGCCGTACTGCGCAGAACTTCCTCCATAGACACCAGGCCGTCTAGGGCCTTCAACACCCCATCCTGGCGCAGTTCCAGCATGCCTTGTTCTTTGGCTTCTTTGGTTATTTTCTGAACGGTCGGACCGGTATTAATCGCTTCGGCCAGCCCCGGGGTCATTTGCAGCACCTCAAAAATGGCGATCCGCCCGACCACTCCCCGGCTCTTGCACTTGGCACAGCCGGGCGCGTGATAAATTTTGTAGGGCTTATTATGTTTGCCGCCCAGTTCTTTGGGAATCTCCGCAAGGGTTTTTTCGATTATCCGCTCCACGGCCAGCGGCGCCTCCTCCGCTTTTTTGCAATCCGGGCACAACAGCCCGACCAAGCGCTGCGAGGCCATGATATTCAAGGACACCGGCAGAAGGAACGGCTCCACTTTCATATCCAAGAGGCGCGGAATGACGCCGATGGAATTGTTGGTGTGCAAAGTACTAAGCACGATATGGCCGGTCAGGGCCGCTTGCACGGCAAGCGCCGCCGTTTCGTTGTCACGAATTTCGCCGACCATGATCACGTCCGGGTCCTGGCGCAGAATCTGGCGCAGGCCGGAAGCGAAGTCGTAGCCGATTTCCGGCCGCACCTGGGATTGGTTAACGCCGCCCACGAAATATTCCACCGGGTCTTCCAAGCTCACTATATTCACGTCTTCCTTATTCAGGGTTTGAAGCAGGGCGTAGAGAGTGGTGGTCTTACCGGAACCGGTCGGGCCGGTGATAAGAATCATGCCGAACGGTTTATCCAGGCCCACTTTGACCGCATCCAAATTCCGGCCGGTAAGCCCCAGTTGATCGAAGCTCTTAAGGCCAGTGGTTGAATCCAAAACGCGGATGGCAACTTTCTCGCCGAGCGGCGTGGGAAAAGTGGCGATACGAAAATCTATTTCCCGGTCCAAGATGCGGGAACGAAAACGCCCGTCCTGGGGAATGCGGGTTTCGTCGATCTTCAGATTGGAAATAACTTTGACCCGGGAAACAACTGCTTGAGCCAGTTCCAGCGGCAAGGATGCAATCTCGCGCAAATCGCCGTCCACCCGGAAACGCACCCGCAAGTAGCGCTCCTGCGGTTCCAGGTGAATGTCCGAGGCGCGGCCCTGCACCGCTTCCCGGAATGTGTCCGCAACGATTTTAATTATCGGCGCTTCTTCGCCGCCTTTAGCCATATCCTCTTCCAGGCGCACGATTTTTCTGCCGCCGATGAGCTCACCGGGTTTCAAGTTCAAAGACCGCACCGCGGCTTCAATGCTCGACTTGTACGGCGAGTAGCGGCGGATTATCTCCTGCCAGTCACTGTAGGATATGAGATAAGCCCCCAGGTTAAGGCGCTGGCGATTAGCAATGAACTTAAGTGCCTCCTGGGCTCGGGCGTCGTCGGGATGCAGCATGCCCACCACCAGAAGATCGCCCTGACGCGAGAGCGGCGCCACGCCATAAGTCCGCACGGTTTCTTCCGGGACGAGACCTAGAACCTCGTTGGAAAAAGCATTGAAATCTATTTTTTGATACGGAACTTTCAAAATCTGGCTTTTGACCTCCGCCACTTTGACGTCGTCTACTAATCGGCCCTCATAGATCAGCTCTTCCGCGGCGCGGCCGGATAAAGATATCTCCCGCCGCAGACGGGTCAAAGTATCCTCACGCACAAGGCGGCGATTCTGGAGTTCGCGCAAAAGTTCTTCGCTGGTCATGGTCGCTTTGCTCCGCTACGAAATACTAATCTATTACGAATATACGAAAAAAATTCCGCTTTTTCGTTTCGTATATTCGTACCCTTTCGTAT
>JBBUAX010000029.1:0-2559 GCA_038058515.1 Patescibacteria group bacterium | reverse complement strand
ACCTGAATTAAGGCGTAAAACATTTTGCCCGAGTCCTGGCGGGGCGTTAAGCCGGAGCCGGTAAAAGATACGCGCGCCAGTTTATGACTGTCAGCCGTTTCTAAAAGCTTGCCGCCGGTTGCGATTACCGCCGCACTGGTTTTTTGGTTTTTGGTTTTAGGTTTTAGGTTCAGAAACTGCCGGAGGCCGGAGATGGTTTCTTCGGTATTGCCGGAAAAAGACACGAATATATAGAGAGGCCGCTTCAGGCGGTAGTCGCGGACGTCGGCCAATCCGTAGTCGTGCCAGTTGATTACCGGGATATTGAGTCCGATTTCTTTCGCCGCCATCTTAAGAATTCTTCCGGGCAATCCAGAGCCGCCCATGCCGGAGACAATCACCGCGTCCGGCTTCCGGCCGCGGAGTTTGTCCAAGTTTCGGGCGCTAAGTCCGCCCGGGCTTAATTGGCGATTGAATTCCAAAATGTTTTTCTGGAATTGGTCGGTGGTATTTCTTTGTCTCCGTTTCATAATTCTTTGTTCCTAATTCCAAATTCCTACTTTATAGCTCGGGTGGTGCGCAAGTGCCAGACGGATGCCTGGCGCAGGCGATCCGACGCATCCAGAATAAAAGCCGAAGTTATGCCGCGCAGTTCTTTGTTACTAATCATAGTGTAGTCCGGGGAGTAGAGAAATACCGCCGGATAATCCTCATAAATTATGCGGTTTAACTCGCGCAGGCCAACCTCCCGTTTTATCGGGTCGGCTTCCCGCCGGGTGGATTCGATCAAGCGGTCCGCGTTCTTGTTGCTGTAGAGAGACAAATTCAGCCCCGGGAAAAATCTCTCGTTGGAATGCCAGAAAGAGTAGAGGTCGGCCGGAGGATTTAGGACGTTGCCGAAAAGTAGTGCCTGATAGTCGCGGTTTCTGATCGCCCCGCCCATTATTTCTTCCGCCGGAACGGTGCGGATCTCGGTTTTTATGCCGATGGCTGCCCAGCGCGCCTGAAGTATCTGCGCGGTTTTTTCCAGGAAACCGACCTGGGGGACGGTGAGAGTGAAACCCAATTCAATTTTGTTGGCTTTTACTCCTTTCTCCCGGATGCCGTTCTCGCCGACTTTCCATCCGTCGGTATCCAGGGCAGTAGCTGCAGCGCTCGGATCGGCGGCCGTAGCGGTTTCACCGCCGATCAAGGCCGGCGGCACCGGTCCGTCAACCGTGACCGCGCGTCCGCCGAAGACATCATTGACCAACGCCGGCCGGTCTACGGACCAGGCCAGAGCGTTGCGTACCGATTTGTCTTTGAGCGCCAAGTTCTGGCTCTGGTTCAGGAAAACCGCGTAGTAGTTCGGCAGGCGGAAAACGGTCGCCTGATATGGACGGTTGATTTGGGATATAAATTCCGGATCCAGGGAGGCCAAGCCGTCGATTTCTCCGGCGTTAAAGGCCCGCAGCATTTCGCCCTGCTTTACAAAGAAACGCAAAGCCAAATCGCCGATTAACGCTTCCTGGCCGGCATAGTTCGGATTCCGCTCAAAGCGGTAGCCGGTTATAAATCCATTGGCCTGTTTCTCGAAGGATTTGAATTTATATGCTCCGCTGCCTACCGGTTTCAGATTATATTCGGATAGCCGCCAGTTGGCTGAAGGCGTGTCCGCAAAAATATGCTTAGGTACGGGGAAAAGGCCGGTTAGATTCTCACGGAACAGGGGATAAGAACTCACCAGATTGAATTGTATCTCCAACTCGCTCAAGCGATTGACGGCTATGCCCTGCCAGCTCACGAAAAAGGGCGACTGGGTTTCGGGGTTCTGGATTTTTTGTATGGTGAAAATGACGTCATCGCTGGTTAAAGCGTGGCCGTCCGACCAGGTCAGCCCCTCTTGGAGGCGTACGCGCCAGGTTCGGTCGTCGCGCTCCGATTCGATTTTTTCCGACAAACTCACCAGATCGGCAAACATAATGCGCACCAGTGTCTTGTCCGCGTCGCTTGCACCGAGCACCGGATTTATATGGGTTGGCTGGCCGACCATGCCTTCGGTATATTCGCCGCCCTCGGCTGGAACCACCTTGGTGGTTTTTTGAAATATTATGCCCAAAAGCACGGTGCCGCTTATAAGCAGGGCTAATATTATAGTCCAGAAAGCCACCCGTTCTTTGGAGGTGAACGCCAAAAAAATTTTTTTAAAAAAATTCACAATGGGGATTACACTACAACCCGCCACCCGGCGGATCAGCCTTGGTACAACTGGAGAATAGCCAGGGCCATAAAGACCACAGCCAGAACGATGGTGCCGATGAAGATCATTTTTTCCAGGCCGCGGCGAGTTTGGTAAACGCCGCCGCCTTCACCGCCAAATATGCCGGAAAGTCCGGCAGAGCGCTCTTGAAGAAGAATGAGAAGCACCAGCAGTACGGATATTATTATTTGGATTATGGGGACAACCATTACGAGGATTTATTGGTAGCGATATGGTAGATGAAATTCACCAAGCCGAAGAACAGGGCAGCCAAGAGCACGGCTGCGGCACCCTGAATGGTAAGGGTGATGAATAAAAAGTCAAGTAAATAAATGACGATG
>JBBUAX010000028.1:0-4259 GCA_038058515.1 Patescibacteria group bacterium | reverse complement strand
TAAGACAGGTCTGACCTCGATAGAGACGGCGAACCTCTACGACCTCAAGGACCGGGTGGGGCGCGGCGAGAAATTCTCCGTCGCGCTCGCGGCTTGGCCGGACCAGTTTAATCCCATATTCATAAGTTTAGTCAAGGCCGGGGAGACATCCGGCAATCTGCCCAGCATTCTTTTGAGCTATGCCCAGGAGTTGCGCAAGGATTTTACTTTCAATCGCAAACTTAAGGCCGCGATGGTTTATCCGCTTATTCTTATCACCGCGCTTTTGGCGATGATACTTTTGGTCTTAATCGTAGTTATTCCGCGCCTCCAGGAGCTTTTTATATCGCTTAAAGCCACCCCGCCGTTCTACACCAAAATATTTTTTGTGGCGTCAGATTTTTTGGGAACTTATACCATCCCGGTGCTATTGTTTTTCGCCCTGGTCGGCTTCGGCGGGTTCTTCGCTATGCGCAACCGCAAAATGCGGCGGCACATCGACGTGGTTTTGTGGCGTTTGCCCATCTTGAATAAGATACAACGCAATCTGACCCTGATGCGCTTTTCTAAGACGGTGTCCAGCTTAATCCAAACCGGCTTCCCGCTTAAATCCGCCTTGCTGGTGAGTGGCGGAGTTATGAGCTTGCGCTATGAGCAGGCGCTTAAAACGATTGCGGAAAAACGACTGGAGACCGGGGTGACTTTTGCCGATGCCCTTAAAGAATACCCGGAACTCTTTCCGGAAGTGCTGACCAGCGTCATCGCTACCGGCGAGAAAACCGGCCAGTTGAGTTCGGTCTTGGCGCAGATGGCGGATTTTTACGAGGAAGAAGTGATATACGGACTGGAGATTTTGCTTACGCTGGTGGAACCGATTCTCTTGGTTGTCGTCGGCATCGTCGTCGGTCTCTTGGCCAGTTCGCTAATCGCTCCGATATATAGGTTGATTGGCAGCTTCTAATCAGCTTCATTAGCTTGCTAGCTTTTAGCTGCGTTAGCTTCATTAGCTTTTAGACCTCCTAATAAGCTAGTGAAGCTATAAGCTAAGGAAGCTAGTGCAGGTTATTCCACGCTTATCCGGCCGCCGGGGGAGACGGTGATGGTTTTGGTTTGGGCAGTATCGCTTTTGAGGCGAACGACCACGGTGGTGGTCGCGCTTATACTGCCGCTTAGTTTGCTGAAAACAGTAGAGGTGTTGTTGCCCAATGCCGGGGTTTGGAATTCCACTAAATTGGAAAGTAAGTAAGTGCTGGAAGCCGCGCCGGTATAACTTGCGCCGGCAAATAACGCATAAAATGGAGTGGAGGTGGATTCAAAGTAAATTCCCCATTGGCTGTTATGCATGCTGGTTATGGCCCGGTTTTGAGCTCCACCGAGTCGCGTACTGATTATTTTGGCCTCGCTGTCCAGAGTGCCAATCAGCTGGTTTCGGAAAACAACGAAGCCCATGGTGAATATAAGCCCCAATATTCCGGTGGCTATAATCAGTTCCAGTAAGCTAAAGCCCGGACTACTTCCTT
Organism: Patescibacteria group bacterium; assembly: GCA_038058515.1. Lineage (GTDB taxonomy): Bacteria > Patescibacteriota > Minisyncoccia > UBA6257 > 2-01-FULL-56-20 > JBBUAX01. The sequence goes on along the minus strand of JBBUAX010000028.1, from coordinate 2,760 downwards.
GGGAGCGCATCTATTTGTGAACCACGATAATTACGTCGGTCGGGGAGTCCGCGTCGGCTTGCTTATCAACCTCGGTTACGCCGCCAGATTCCAAAATTTCTAATATAGAGCTTAAAACATTTTCTCTCTCTGGTTTGTAAATAATTAAGGTTCGGATGTAATTTCGGGCCTGGGCATTGCCCATGGAGACATTTTCAAAGCCGGCGTCTTTAAATTTGCCCTGCCAGGATTTGGCCAGTCCCTCAACGTAAGTGCCGTTTAATATCCGCAGCGATACGTCGGCTGGGGACAGCTGACTGGCAGTCGAGCTTACCGATGTCGTTGCGGTGAAAAGCGGCAGTGGCGCCGGGAGAAGTGAGCCGGTTTCTATGCCCCGGCCCTCCAATATTGCCGAAGCGGCATCCAGGTTAAATACCGGCGGCGGTTGTTGTTTATACCCGGCCGATACGAGCATACTTAATGCTCCCCGGACCAAGAAGTTGACCAGGACGGTGGCGGCGAGGAGTAAAACAAATATATAAGCCAACCCCAGCAACCCTAGGAACGGTTCAATGTTTTTGATTTTACGGATTTTGTTCCAAATCATGAAGGTTGGATGAAAATTACGCCATCAACTCGGAGTTCGTATTTGCCCTGGGTATTCGCGGATGGACGAAGCTCCCAAGAACTTGCTTGGAGCAGGACGCTATTCTCCAATTTGGCCAGGAAATCGATAAGATGTCCCGTGAGTCCGGTAGCGTATAAGCTGAATCCCAGGCCATTGGGTCCGCCGGATATCCCGGCACGCTCCGAGCTGATTTGGATGCTTACCGCAACCCCCTGGATTTCCGCCAGGTTGCGGATGTGGGGTAAAACCTTAACCGGCACTTCTATGGCGATAGGATAGATTCGCGCCAACTCTTTTTTGTATCTCTCCGCCAGGTCCTTATCCGCGCTAAGTTTGGCAATAGAGTCCAAGCTTTTTATAAGATATTCGCGTTCGGCGCGGCTGTCGCGGATGCTCTTTATTTGGTTGGAGAAAGTGTAGCCCAGCGCACCGACGATGATAATTATCCCACCAAGAATCAACCCCATAAATACAAGTTGTCGCGTCAAACGTCGCCGATAGAGCGTACTGGGGTTGGCGATTTCCGAATCCAATCGGCTTGGCTGCCGAGCGGCCTCCGGTTGTTTTTTGATTGGCTCTGGGAAGTCAGTCATAGTATTACATTCTAATGGTGATATTAAGACGCAGGTCTTTTTCCGGTGAGAGCTCGGCCAGAGGGATGATTATTGAAGAAAAAGTTCTGCGGTCGGTAAGCGCTCTTTGGAAGTCCAGCGCGGCTTCACGGGTCGGCGCATTGAGAGATGCAATAATCTCATTTGGCCCCGACGCCTTGGCGCCAGTAAGGGACAGACCATTGCGCGTTGCTTCTTCCTGGATCACTCCCAGTTTGCGGCCGACGAAGGAACGGAATGGGTCGGTTTGGCGGATGGCTCCGATCAGGTCGTTGAAAGAGCTGGCTTTGGCAATAAGCGGATCGGCAATAGTGAGCTGCTGGTTAAGTGTTTGGTTAAAGACCACGTTCTCGCTTCCCAGAAAACCCTGGCTGCTCCATAAGAAAGTGCTCATGCCGGCGAAGGTCGCGGCAAAGGTTATCCCGAAGACCACTAAAATATTGGACCACAGCTTAAGGGTTTTAAGCGTCAGATTCTCACGATAGCGGCCGCCAACTTCCGGTGAGACCAGATTTATACCCGTCTCACCGCCGGTGTAAGAGCGTTGCGCCGCGCCATAGGCGATGAACAGACGTGGGTCGGGCTGAATGGTCGGAGTAAAAAGCTGGGCGGCAATGCCGGTTTCCTCCTGGATTTTGTTCAAGCTGTACTCCTGGTTGGTCTTGTCAAATATGAATATTTTATCCATGCGCATGCCGAAATTACTCTCAATGTAGCTCACGAGTTGCTTGACCCGCTGTCCCAAGAGTTCCTGGGCTTTCAAGGGATCGTTTATTGTCTGGAGGTAATGAGACAGGATCGCACCCCGATGGAATACCGAAAGTTCTATGCCATCCTCGTCGATCAGCGCGAAGACGAAGGAACTGGCGTGGCCTTGTTCAATAAACTTGGCCATGCTCAGGGTGTGAAATTCGCAGGCGCCGACCTGCCAGCCCTCTCGCAGGAAGATCTTAAGATATTCATCCAAAACCAACTTGGAGATCGCGGCAATAAAAACTCCGATTTGCTTCTGGTCCGCCGCCGGGATCTTCTGCCAGTCAATATAGGCCTCGCTCAGGGGCCAGGGCAGGGAGGTCTCCAGCTTGAGGTGTACGGCCTCGCCCAAGTCCTTATCGCTCATTATCGGGAAAAATACCGTCTCCGTGTAAAGGTGGTGTGGCGGCACGGACAGGATGAAAATCGATTCCCGGGGCTTGAAAAAGGAAGCGGGCGGCAATTTGGCCAGAAGCATTTGAACCGCACGGCTTATGTGCTCCGGCTGTTTAATCTCCCCGTTTTGGATTGCTTCTTCCGGCAAATCGTAAACTCCGGAAGCGATAGTCCCGGTTTTTTCGCCCTCCAGGGTGACCACGCCGGAAATATGCCGGTCTTGAATATCCAGACCGATCGTAATTATCCGCGGCAGGACGATTCGCGAAATATAACGCAGTGATCTAAGCAAGGGATTCATTATTGCCAGGTGATACTTGTTATTTTGCCGGTGCTTGAAGCCACTACCACAATGGCGCTCCTGACCCTCTGGATGGTGTTATTCTGCCAGGT
>JBBUAX010000027.1:0-1409 GCA_038058515.1 Patescibacteria group bacterium | reverse complement strand
ATCCGACGGCTGCCAGTTGCGGTCCAGAACTTTGCCGCTTATCAAATTCTTGATCTTGGTCTGGACCACCGCCTTGCGCTGCTGCATGCGCAAAAAGCCGGACTCCAAAACCTCGTACGGTTCGCCGTTATAGACAAAAACCACTCCCTTTTTTAAGTCAGTATAGCTTAGCATCAGCTTTTAGCTTTTAGCTTCTAGCTTCATTAGCTTTTAGCTTAGGGTTAGCGGACGGGGATATTATAGCCGAAAATCTAAAATTGAAAAGGGTCCGCGGTGATCATCTAATGACTCCGCTGCCGACCCTTTACATCAGTCCTCGTCCTAGTCGAGCGAGGTGAAGTCGCCGCCGGGGTTCTTCTCCACCTGCCAAAACTTCTCCTCGGTGGAGCCAGCGGCAAGCTCCTGCGACCGCTTGAGCATCTCGGCCGCAAGAACGATGACCGGATGCCGGGCGTCGGGGCATTCCAGCTTCACCTCAGCATACTCTGAGGTATGTTCGCCGCGCCCAGCCGCCCAGACGCCGGTGCTTCTGAACCCAGATACCACCCTAAGAACCGGCTGCGGCTCCCAGCCATTGGACTTGTCCGGCGGGCCCTTCCCCCATAGAGCGAACTCTGCGTAGTACAGCTTGCCGTTGCCGTCCCTCCCCGTGCGGATGCCGATCGCACCCCGGAAGCCAGTCAGCTCCTGGTTGAGTTCGCGACCCTGGAACGCAGTGTTCACTGAGGAGATCATCCGGCGCTCCTCGGGGCGGCAGAACATGTCCGAAAACTCCGCATACAGCCGCTCCGGAATTTCAAGTAGTCGCATCTTATCACCTCTCTTTCTGCCTAGAGATTAGGCGAGGCATAGCGTCATGTCAAGCAAAAATCCCCCGCCAGCTGGCGGGGGATTTTTGCATATTAAGCTAACGCAGCTAACGAAGCTATAAGCTAATCTATAAGCTGCTGCTGTGCTCTGCCGGCCGCTCGCCCATTGGCCGGTCGTGCCGGCGCTCGCCGCCCGCTTCGCCGTCGCGAAAGCGAGGCGAGCGGGTGCTGCCTTCCGGCTCCTCAATCTTCAGATTGACCCGGGCGTTATTCTTGATGCCCACTATTCGCAAGAGAGACCGAATTGCTTTCGCGGTCGCGCCCTGCCGGCCGACCACCTGGCCCATATCCATGGCGTGAACTTTAAGCGAAAGAAGCACGCCCATCTCGTCCACTTTGCGGTCCACCTTGACGTCATCCGGATGGTCCACTAAGGCCTTCACCAGAAATTCCAGAAAATCTTTGTCCGCTTCCTTGTTCATATCTCTCAAATCAATCGCGAATTATTTTCGCTAATTCATCTCTAGTCCTCGACCTTTTTCTGACTGTCCAATATTAAAAGCTTATAAATCCCTCGCGGCGAAGTCAATTAAGTTGCCT
>JBBUAX010000026.1:0-6613 GCA_038058515.1 Patescibacteria group bacterium | reverse complement strand
GAAGCGTCCGTCCTGCGGCTTGTAGTGCTCGTCGATCTTGAGGCCGGAGAGAATTTTGATGCGGGCCACAATAGCCGAATGCACCGAGCTGGGTATCCTGACTATTTCATATAAAATGCCGTCAATGCGGTAGCGAACCATAGTTACGTCTTCCAGAATCTCAATATGCACGTCGGATGAGCGCAGGGACGCGGCATAGGCAATGATATTGTCCACAATGGCGACTATCGGCAAATCCGCCGCCGCCTCCTCGGCACTTTTGGACTGGGCACGCAGGGATTCCTGAACATTATCCTCGATTATCTTTTTAAAATCCGCGGCAGAGCGCAGGCCGTAGAGAGAAAACCCACGGTTCAGGTCGTCATCCATCGCCAAAAATGGGAGCACCCGCGTCTGCAGGCGCTGGCTTAAAAATTCAATGGTTTCCAGATCGCTCGGGTCCATCATCGCCGCGTTAATCGAACCGTCATAGTTTCGCCCGAAGAGAATCACCCGCCGCTGGCGGGATGCTTCCTCGGATAAGAGGCGCAGAACGCTCTCGTCGATGGTGCGCGCGCCCAAGTTAGCCATCTCCACTCCGAGCATCTCTGCCAAAATACCGTAGAGATAGGAGGTATTCGCAATCTTCTCGGATATAAGCAGGTCGATAAGGTTCTGGTTCTTGCGTTCGGCCTCGTTTAGAAGAGCGTCGAACTTTTCCGGAGCCAGCAGGCCCTCGTCCACTAAACGCTTTTTTATCTGTTGCGCAGGTATGGGTAGGTGCATGCCAATTTTATTAAAATTTACGAACTCCTGACAAAGTAAATTTTATCACCCACCCGCCTTGCTTCGCAACGCGAAACGGGCGGGTAAAATTGAGCTCCCCATTATTAGACAACTAACAGCTGCACCTATCTAACAGAGTTGGGGCTTAGACGCCAGCCGAGCCCCAACCCAAAAGGGCGCAAAGCGCCCTTTTGGAATTCACAAGCCCTACGGACAAATCTAGAAAGCCAGGTCGGTGCCAACTTCGTAGACGTCGGTTTTGTTGCCGCCGTCGTTGGCCTCTACGTCACCAGTGCCACTATTGTATTTCGTGCTCTCCATCCTGGCGTTAATCTCAAAGGTCAAGCCAGTACTGCTTGCAGAGAAAGCATAGTAGTTTGTGGCATCACGAACTGGGTCGGTCGGCAACTGCGGAACCGGCGAGCCGGAACTGATAAGAGTGAAGTTCACCGGCAGCCAGCCATTGCCGTTGTTTAAGCGGCTGGTGGAAGTAACCGTGGTCAGGGTCAGGACAAAGCGCGCGCTTTGACCGGAGCCGGTACCCACGCAACTGGCGCCGATGTTCGCGCTGGAATCCACGTAACAGTTACCCGTTGTCGGCCAATTTGTATTGCCATCGGCCAGATACAGGGACAGGGCACTCTTAATGGTGGATAGGTCGGATATGCGGTTAGAGTCCCGTGCTTGCCGCAATAGTTCGGCCGGGTTTAGGGTCAATATCACCACCACCGACAGAACCGCAACTATAGCAATAACTATCAGAAGCTCGATTAACGTGAATCCTTTTGTTTGTTTGGGCATAATTGCTAAACCCTAAAAACGACCTTTTAGATATCTTTATTATATCACAGAACAAGTGTTTTCATGTGGGGGTGTGGATAACTTCTGCCGCGCGCCCGCGAGCCCTGTGAGCGGCTGCCGCGGGCTCGAATTTGCAGTCAATCGCTCCGCTCTTGAACAAATTTGGCAAACTCCGGCGGGGGCTCGGCCTCCAGGCACAACCGTTCGCCGCTTACGGATGTAAATTCCAAAGACCGGGCGTAGAGCATTAATCGTGAGTTTTTACCCGCCTGCCCGCTTCGCCATAGCTTCAGCGAGGCGAGCCGGCGAGGCAGGGCTTTTAGCTTAGAGGTTTTAGGACCATACAGTAGGTCGCCCACCACCGGATGGCCGATGCTCTGGAGATGCACGCGAATCTGATGGGTTCGGCCGGTCTCCGGCTGGACTTCCAGTAAGGTAAATTTTCCACCGTCAATTTCGATTTTCTTAAGCGGCCGAAAGTTGGTTACCGCCTCTTTGGTCATCTTGCCGGAGTGAACGCTCCGCCGGACACTGCCGTTTTTTATACCTATGGGCTTATCAATTTGCCCGCCGCGGGGCACTTCGCCCACAACCACTGCCCAATATGTTTTCTTTATCTGTCTGCGCTGGAAAAGGCCTTTAAGATAATCAAACGTCTTTTGATTGCGAGCCACAAGCATCACTCCGGAGGTTTCGCGGTCCAAGCGGTGGACAATGCCAGGGCGCTGCGCCGGGTCATCACCCACCGACCCGACTTCCGGATACTTTTGAACTATCCAGTCCGCCAGGGTCTCGGCATTATTTCCGCGTTGCTCCGCGTGAATTCTTTTATCTGCGTTAATCCGCGTTTGGTGCACCAAAAGTCCGGCAGGTTTGTTCACCGCTACTAAATTTTCGTCCTCGTAAATTATGTCTGGTTGTAATTTATCCATTTCAGTTATCGGCCGAGTTCCGGGGAGACGGCGGGGATGCTATGTAGCTATCGTCCGGTTGGCGGGCATAACCTTCGCCTTCGGCGACCGAATTATTATAAGACAGAGAATCAATAATATCGCCTCCGGCATTATACAGGGTAACGGTCGCGCTCGTGTTCGGCAGCGAAGAAGAGCGCACAACATCGGCGGCGGGGATACCGTTATAACCGTTCAGGCCTATCAAGAAAAATCCTCCTGTTTTAATAATCGTTTGGTCTTCGGTTTTCGAACCAATTGATGCAAGCGACGTTCCGTCTTTCTTAAGCAACCAACCGGAAACATCAATGTCGCTCTGAGTTGGATTGTAGAGCTCAACAAATTCCTTGCCCGTATCGCTACCTACGGCATCGTATAAAATCTCGCTAATCAAAACCTGTGCCGCTGTCACGGAACCGGAACTCGCTTCTGGCGGAGGTAAGGAGTTTTGCGTCGGAGGCGGAATCGGAACCGCCACAAATTCAGAATTCTGCGCCTTGGGCGTACCGCCGACCGCGGCGCTGATATGCCAGCCAAAATCATAGATGTTCCGCTCCAAGGTCTGCTTGGTGGAATTATTGCCGCCGAAGCTCCCCCAGCCCGCCGAGGCATTTATCTCATCTATAAACAGGCAGTTCGCGTCCAGGAGCTTCAGCCACATACCTTTATTGCTTAAAGTTCCGGCATAAATTTCATCGGCCACGACGCCGGAGACAGCATCGTCGCTGCTGCGCTCCAGAAGATAGAAGCCGGCCGTAGCAAACAAGTTCTCGCCGGACAGTCGAACCGAAAATTTTCCATCTTGACTTAATATCCGCCAGCCGCTTAGAGAGATATCCTTGCCGGAATTGTTGCGCAGCTCCATCCATTCCGCAGTCGTCCTGTCTTTGGCGCCCATCCAGGCAATTTCGTTTAAAAGCACAGTATGCCTCGGCTCGCCGCCCGCATTGAAATCGCATTCATGCGCATCGGACGCAACCTGCTCGATGGGGACTTCTGTTTTGGGCACGATTTCGGCGGACTCCGGCTTGGTTGCGTTGCCCATAATTGTTTTGTCTTGATTAGACAACTGACTTGCGCCGGAACTGACGGCAACTTTTGGCGACGACACACCGCTGGCAGGTGATGTTTTTCCGGTATCTGTCGTCTGTTCCGCCAAATTCACCTCTCTTTTTCGCAAATCTTCCAAGCTTATCTCCGCCGCCGGCTTTTTGACTTGCGGCAGGTCAAAAACATCGCGCCAAGTTTCGGAAATGGCGGCTATTAGCGGCGTTTTAGCCAGAATTTTACCGTTAAATAAAAAAACCGCGGCGATTAAACCGAGGCCAATGACAAAAGCCAGCAATAAAACCAACTTCCGCCGTGCAACAAGACGGATTTTCCAAGTAGAGCTTTCCAACTCGTCCATGGAAACCCCTGCCGCCAGAGACCCTTAAGACCAACAGCTGGGATTAGATAAATTTTAGCAGGTCAACGCACATCCGCAATATTAAGATATCCACAGCTCCGCTTTCACCCAATACAAAGCCATGGCGTTATAATGGGTAGGATGGCAACCGACAATCAAAGATTGGGTGGCGGGGTAAGAGAGCTAACGACGACGAAAGAAAGATTGCACAGGAACTCAAAAACCTACGATCTTCTTAGAGATTTGGTTGTGGCCGGCGGGCTTATAACTATAAGCCTTATCGCTCCCCTCGCCGGCTCCCAGCTGGCACGCAGTATAGTAAAAACCTATTCCAAGGACAAAAGGTCCACCCGAAGCGACTTAATTAGGGACTTAAAAAGATTGCAGTCCCGCGAACTTCTTGATTACAAAGAATTGGGCGATGGGAAAATAAAAATAACGCTTACTCGGCGCGGCCGGCGCCTGGCTCTAACCTACAAGTTAGATGAGCTTCAACTACATCCCCAGCCGCGATGGGATGGCAAATGGCGGTTGGTCATGTTTGATATACCTCACACGCGAAAACAAGCCCGCGATGCTCTGCGCAAAAAACTCAAAGACCTGGGATTTTACCAGCTGCAGAAAAGCGTGTTTATAACGCCGCACTCATGCGAAGACGAAATTGACTTTGTCGCTTCCGTTTTCAACGTCCGGCAATGCATTCTAATATTTCCAATCGGCGGCTTTGAGGGGCAGGAGGTGCTGAAAAAATATTTCGGATTATAACCTTAGCCACAGAAACAATAGCGAGCTAACCATCTTGTCCTGCCGCATCTTAATATATTGCTCTCATCTCAATTCTACTCGTTCCTACTTGTTTACTTATTGTCCCAATCCGTCGTCCCCCTCTCACCCACTTTAACGCCATGGCGTTAAAGTGGGTGAGAACGCAGGTCGCGCAGATAGAGTAGATAGAATAGAAGTGGCGGCAAATTAAAAATCCACTACCTTGCCCAACAAGAAAGGATATAAACACCCAAATAAACGCCATGGCGTTTATTTGGGTGAAAGTTCGCGAGCGTGGAAAAACGTTTTGTTGCAACGTTTCGTTGCGCGGAAATCAGTTATTTCATCGCTTCTATGACTTTGCCCAATATATCGCTTCTACCAACCAAACCGAAAGCGGTGCTGTCGTAACTGCCGCCAGGGTTATCACCCAAAAGCAGATAGGCATTGACGGGTATCTGGCCTTTATAGTCGTTTATATAGAGCGAGAGCATGCGGTAGCTGCTGTCCCCAACCAGATACGGTTTGCCCAAAGTTATCCACTTATTCAGGCGCGCCAGGCGGCGTTGCGCTTCGTAATCACATAAATACATCAACAAGCGTTAGAAATCCGATGCGAAAGAGCATCGGCAGTCCTGACACGACATCGGGATTATTTCTAACGGCTAACGGGGCTTGCGATGACGTTAGATTCTAACCCCTAATGACTTTGTTTACGCTCGATTTCAGGAATATCTAAAAGGCCTTGTTCAGCAATGGGCCGAAAGTAAATTCGATAACTACCGACTCGGCGCCGATAAAGATTTTCTTCGCCCTGCATTAATTTCACGTCGCCTTTGAATGGATTTGATTTCATTCCTTCCAGGGAAGCGAAAATACGCTTCTGCTCGTCTTTTGGGAAACGCTTAAGATTTTTCATCGCTCGACGAGCCAATCTATAATCCCAATTCATTTTTTACTTGCTTGGAAGTAAGGAATTTCCCCTGCTTGATATCCTGAAAACCTTTGGATATTGCTTGTTTTTGTGATTTAGTAAGCCGCTCGGTATTCGCCCAGAAACGAACTAATTTTTCATATTCCTTGCGAGGCAAAACCACCAAATCGTCTCCTTTTATTAATTTTTTAGGAATAGTGATCGTATTCATGCCCCCAGAGTAACACAAACAACCAAGAAATTGCAAGTAGTTAACGAAAACGGAAAACGGTGAGAGAACGGTGATAGAAACCGGAAAACGAAAACGGTGTTAGAAAACAGTGAACAGTAAAGTGGGTGAGAACGCAGGTCATACAGCAGGTCGTACAGATAGGATAAAAGTGGCGGCCATGTAGCGGCTGATTCACCCACTATCGCGCCATGGCGCGATAGTGGGTGAATACCGCAAAAATAAAGAGATAAACTTCAAAAATCCACAACCTTACCCAGAATATCCGAGCGGTCCACCAGGCCGAGCCGTTATTTGCAGTTATCAAGCCATGGCTTTTTAACAGCAGAAAAAATCCACAGTGCTGTCGTAGCTGCCGCCAGGGAAAATCACCGGATGACTTTGCCCAAAATGTCGCTTCTATCCACCAGGCCGAAAGCGGTGCTGTCGCGGCTACCGGAGGGCCGGTCACCCAGAAGCAGGTAGGCGTTGGCGGGTATAACCCCTTTGTAGTCATTTATATAAAGCGATAGCATACGGTAGCCGCTGTCCCCGACCATATATGGTTTGTCTTCGGAATTTTTAACAACTTCATCGTTCACTAAAATATTGTAAGTGTCTTTACCTGTTTCTTTTAGGGCCAACTTATCGCCGGGGATGCCGTGGACGATTTTAACCGCATCAGTATTTCCGGAACGAAAAACGACAACGTCGCCCCGGGCGATGGGCAAAGCATAATTAGGGTCAAGCGCAAGTTGCACCTCCGAACCTTCGGGGATAAG
>JBBUAX010000025.1:0-2028 GCA_038058515.1 Patescibacteria group bacterium | reverse complement strand
CCTGCCTTTTGTTGCTTTGGATTAGGTAGACGGTGGGGTTGGATTCGGCACGGATAATGGAGCCGTCGGGGTAATTGAGCAGAGGGCCGTCAGGGTAGGTAAAGCTGGTTCTTTCCACGGTGAGGATGTATTTGGGATCGGCATAGGTTGTGTAAAGCGGCCAGGAGGTAATACCCCGTCTGGATCCGGCTTGCATGCGGTAAACCGTGGGATCGCCCGGGTATTTAATGAAGGTGTTGGTCGGGTGGTAGGAAAGCCGGGTGACGGTGGAGAGCGTGTAGCGGGCAAGCTCTTCTTGGCTGACTTCTTCGACTAGGTCGAAGCGGTAGCCGAAGCGGAAGAACTCCTCGCTTGTGGTAAAGCCATGTTTCGTCAGGTCAGAGAGGATGAGGAAGACGGCCGGGTTGCCTACTGCTTTAAGCAGAGTACTGGAGCCGTATTTGAGGGTTTCTCCGTCAGGATAGGCTTCAGAATCGTTGAGGATGGCAATGGGGACGCCCCTGAAGTTGGAGAGATAGATGCCCCAGGAGGAAAGGGCGTAGCGAGTGCCGTTTTGGAGGAGGTAAACCGTGGGATTATTGGGATATTTGATGAGTCTGCCGGTAAGGGTAGGGGCGGAACCAGGGGTCCCACCAGGGGTCCCACCAGGGGTCCCACCAGGGGTCACGCTCGGGTACGCTATGATATACTGGCCGTCGGTAACGCTCGTCAAAATATCATTGCCGTTACTGGCAACATTACTGTCCGTAGTTTTACCGGACATGTAGTCAAAAGTCACCCTGGCAGTGCCAGCCACAAGCGCCTTAAAAGTCAGCGTCGCCAGTACTCCACTGCCGGTATAGTGGCTGCCGGTATTGGTAATCTGAGAAAAACTAATGTTGCCGGCAATGGTATTCGCGGTATTGGTCAGCGTACTCGGCATCAGGCCGCCGGCCGACACTTGGGTTCCGGCCTCGGACGGATCAGCGTCCTGCAACTGCAGAAAATAGGGATTGTAATTAAGGTACTTGATATCCACTCCGTCTATGGCTGAACCCTGGGTATCCAAGTTTACGGTGACAGTGAAAGTGTCTCCAATGGTCGCGTTTTTTGAAGCGGGAGACAGGCTTAGCGTGGCGGCTTGGGCGAGGGACGCGAAAGCAAACAGACCCAGACCAACCGCAAACAATTTTATGGTTTTTATCATATGAAAATGTTGATTAATTGTTTAAAAATTTATTGATCACTCTCCCGATTTGTTATAATTGTTTTTCATCACGGCGTAATCTAGGGTATTTACCAGACCGTCGCGGTTGATGTCGGCCGCGGGATAGTTCTCCAGCCAATGAGTGTTGATTAAAGAGTAATCTAAGGAGTTGATGGTATTGTCCGAGTTAAAGTCACCAGCCAGCAGCATGGGTACGGCCATAACCAAGGCGGAGTTGACTGTGGTATCAATAGAAGTAAATTTTCTAGACAGATAACCCGAAGCCGAAACCCGGATATCAACCATTTGCGGATCGGCGGCAAGAAAAGATACCGTATAATTGCCGGAGACGTCCGCCGCCAGATTACTTTGGGTTTCTAAAACCGTAGTGCCGGAAAGAACGAACGCGGTCGTTACCTGGTTCGCCGGAATGGTGGAGAGAGCTTCTAAGGAAGTCAGAGCAAACTTGCGCGGGTAACGGGTGGCGTTAGCCAGGTTGTAGACCGTAACCGCGACAGCCGCGGAGCTGGCCTGATTGCCGGCATTGTCCCTGGCCGTGGCGGTAATACTATGGGAGCCGTTGGTTAAAGTGGTAGTGTCTAAGGAGACGCTATAGGGGAAGGCGGTGTCTTCTAAACCCAAGTTGGAGCCATCCAGCTTGAACTGGACTCCGGCCAGTCCGGAAGTTACCTGGCCGGCCACCGTGGGGTCGACGGCGGAAGCGGAAACCGTAATAGCGCCGCTGATCTGGCCAGCCGAAGGGGAAGTGATGGAAACCGTCGGCGCGGTAGTGTCGGGATTGGATTGAGTGGTGGCGGAAGCGGACGCGCTTTGGGCGGATG
>JBBUAX010000024.1:0-3016 GCA_038058515.1 Patescibacteria group bacterium | reverse complement strand
TCCAGCGCTGGCCGTCGCCCTGGGGCGCGGGCTTCCCGGGATGGCATATTGAATGCTCGGCAATTTCCAAAAAATTCCTCGGCCAGCCGTTCGATATCCATACCGGCGGCGTAGACCACATCGGCACCCACCACGAGAACGAAATTGCTCAATCCCGAGCCGCCTACGGCAAGCCACTCGCTAAGTACTGGCTCCATGGGGAATTCCTGGTTATTGACCAAAAGCGCATGGGCAAATCCGAAGGCAATTTCATTACTCTAGCGGATTTGGAAAAGAAAGGCATAAATCCCCTCGCCTATCGCTACTTGGTTTTAAGCGCGCATTACCGACAGAAATTAAATTTCAGTTGGGAAAGCTTGAAATCAGCCGAGAAATCGCTACATAAACTTTATGCGCAATATCTTGCGTTTAAATCCGCCAAAAAGAGCACTGCCTCACCGGATAAAAAATATCTGGACAAGTTTACGGATGTCATAAACACTGACCTTAATACGCCCAAAGCCCTGGCCCTGCTCCATAAACTTATCGGCGACAAACGCGTACCTCCCGGAGTCAAAATCGGTACCCTGAACAAAATGGACGAGGTTTTAGGCCTGGGACTTAATGAATACAAGCCGATTAAGGCCGAAATTCCGGCGAAAATACTCAAGTTAGCTGCAAAACGCGAGCAATTCAGACGTAATAAACAGTTTGTTCAGGCCGACCGCTTGAGAGAAAAAATAGAACGGTTAGGATATGTGATGTCGGATACGCCAGCCGGACCGGTCATCCGCAGAAAATCCTAAGCACAACGCATGGCTGATAAGCAAAACGTAAGGGTGCTTAAAATTCCGCCGAATAATCCGGAAGCGGAACAATCCGTTCTGGGCAGTATTTTGATAGACAAGAACGCTATCAACAAAGTGGCGGATATGCTGGAGCCAGCGGATTTTTACAATCCGGCGCACGAGAAAATTTATGCGGCCATGTTGGAACTCTATGATAAGCGCCAGCCGGTGGACATTATGACCCTGCAAAACCGCCTTAAAGAGCAAAACTTACTTCAGGAAATCGGCGGCTCCGGCTACCTCACCGAACTTACCAACCAGGTCTCCACCTCTTCGCACATTGACCACTACGGCAAAATCGTCAAAGAAAAGCGGGTACTGCGTGACCTTATCCGCGCTTCGGCGGAAATAACCGAAAGCGCGTTTACGCCCGGCGAGGACTTTGAAAATCTGATTGACGATATTGAACAGAAGATATTGAACATTTCCCAAAAATCCCTGCCGCAGAATTTCGTGCCGATTCGCGAAGAACTGCATAGCGCCTACGAGCGCATCGAGAAGCTTCACGAACACAAAGGCATGCTCCGCGGCGTGCCCACCGGTTTTCCCGGCTTGGACAATCTTCTATCCGGCCTTCAGAAGTCCGATTTTATAGTTTTGGGCGCCCGGCCGTCCCTCGGCAAAACCACCTTAGCCCTGGATATCGCCCGCCATGCCGCCTTGAAGGGCGGAGTAACCGTGGGTATTTTTTCGCTGGAAATGTCGCGAGAACAGGTCATTGACCGCTTGATTGCCGCGGAATCCGGCGTGCCGCTATGGCGCCTGCGCACCGGTAAAATTTCGGACGAGAGCGAATTCCAGCTTATCCAGCAAGCCCTGGACAAGCTCTCTAAAGTCCCGATCTTCATAGACGACGCGCCCTCGCCGAACATTATGCAGATGCGTTCCATGGCTAGGCGCCTGCAGATAGAGCATGGCCTGGGGCTTTTGGTGGTGGATTACCTCCAGCTCATTTCTCCGCGGCGCGGCTCGGATAATCTGGTGGCGCAAGTTACGGAAATATCCCGCAACCTCAAGGCTCTGTCCCGCGAGCTTAACGTGCCACTTTTGGCCTTATCCCAACTGAACCGCGGGGTGGACCAGCGCGACAGCAAGGTGCCCAAGCTTCACGACTTGCGGGAATCCGGCGCCATTGAACAAGACGCGGACGTGGTGCTTTTCATCTACCGCAAAGACCGGGACAAAATTGACGTCCCGCCGGAAGAACAGAACGTCGCCCAAATCATCGTCGCCAAGCACAGAAACGGCCCCCTGGGTTCAACCGACCTGCGCTTTGACCAGGAGCGGGTTACTTTCCGCAATATGGACAAGATTTATTCCGGCGTGGAAGAACCGGTGGCCCAAGAATTCTAAGAGTAGTCCCTAATATACAAATCGGCACAAATATACAAATAGATAATGGCTAAGCTCTTTCACCCAGAATTAAGCTACAAACTGGTGGGCTTAGCATTTGATGTTTTCAATAAAACCGGATTCGGTATGTCAGAAAAGTTCTATCAAAAGGCGTTCGCAGAGACGCTGCGCAAAGAGAATATACCCTTCAAGAGAGAATGTATGATTAGCAAGGATTATGGCGGCAGCAAAACGGCTAGGTGGTTTTTGGACTTTGTCGTTGATGACAAAATCGTACTTGAACTGAAAGTAAGGCCTAGATTCGGTTATACTGATATAAAACAAGTTGTAGAATATCTAAAGGTGGCTGGTTACCAATTAGCAATTCTGATATATTTTACTAGAGATGGCGTCAAATATAGGCGCATCTTAAAACCGGCACAAAACTAACAAACCAATTCGTATATTGGTGGTAATTTGTATATTAGCGACTACTCTTCTATGCGCTTACCGGCTTCCATACAAAAACTGATAAGCATTCTCTCGGAGTTGCCGTCTATCGGGCCGCGCCAGGCAACCCGTCTGGTTTTCCACCTCATCTCCCAGGGACAGAATTCTATCGAACAGCTATCCAAATCTCTGCATGAACTCAAAAAAGTTAAAATTTGCGCCAGCTGTTTTTTTATTCACGAGAACAACAGTGCTCTATGCGATATTTGTTCCGATACTCACCGTAATCGCGGACTCATAATGATCGTGGAAAAAGAAACCGACCTTCTGTCCATTGAAAACACCGGTAAATTCCACGGCCGCTATCTGATCCTGGGCCAGATACCCAAAACCGGGCTTTTGGCCGA
>JBBUAX010000023.1:0-5622 GCA_038058515.1 Patescibacteria group bacterium | reverse complement strand
AATACCAATACAAAAACGCCGTCAAACACCTCCATGGCAGCAATCACTGTCCCAATGAATTTGAAACTAGCTACTCACCCGAACGGCCAGAGATAGTTTATTGCGAGGCCTGTTACAACGCAGAAGTCGTATGACAAAAACAGGCCGATGTCCCGCCGTAGTCCGCCAGCTGGCGGACGGAGGCGGATGAATCTTGCTATAATTCAGAGATAGTATGAAGATAGAAGGCCTTATCTTGCGGGAGATTTTTACCTCGGCTGGCAAGCCGACGGTGGAGGTTGGCGTGGTGGTGAAGAGCCACGCTTTTTTGGCGCAAATTCCGTCCGGCGAGAGCCGCGGCGGCCGGGAGGCGGCGGTTTTAAGCATGGCCGAAGCGCAGACAGGGTGGAGAAGTATTCAAACCCGGGTTATTGGAGCTGATTTCAAATACCTTAAAGAATGGGACGGTTTTTTGCTACGTCTGGACGGAACGCCGGATAAGTCCAAGCTGGGCGGCAACATAATCCTGGGCTTGTCCTTGGCCTTCGCTCGGGCCCTAGCGTTCTCCGAGAACAAGGAATTGTGGCAAGTCCTGCGTGAAGAGTTTTTTGCTGGCGAGAAAGAAGGAGTAAAACCGCTGATTTTTGCCAATTTGATCGAGGGCGGCGTGCATGCCCAGGACAATCTGGCGCTTCAGGAATATATGGTGGTTAAAGAAATGGGTGATTCGTCAGCCAAAAGCGTGGAAGAACTGGTTAATTTGTATAAAAAGCTGGGCGAAAATCTGCGCAGAAAAAATAAACTTGAAAATATACCTCTCGGCACCGAAGGCGGGTATATGCTTGATTTTAAGGACGACTTTGAGCCGCTTGCGGTTTTATCCGGCATGGTCCAAGACGAAAATTTGGCGCTGGATGCGGCTGCCAACAGTTTCCATAAAGACGGGAAATATGTTGTGGATGAGAAAAAAATGTCTGCCGCCGAACTGGCCGAGGTCTACGCCGGATATTTCGCCAAAGAACCCAAACTGATTTCCATAGAAGACCCGTTCGCGGAAAATGATGTCGCCGGTTTCCAATTGCTCCGGGAGCGACTGCCGGACAAATGGATTGTGGGCGATGATTTAACCGTAACCAATCCGGATTTGATAAAAAAATACGCCCAGGGCGGAGCCATAAACGCAGTCATCATCAAAGCCAATCAGATAGGCAGTTTAAGCGAGGCCTGCGCGGCGATGAAACTGGCTAAAGAACTGGGCTTGAAGCGCATCGTCTCCCATCGCGGCGAGGAAACCGAGGACGTTTTTCTGGTGCATCTGGCCAAGGCCGGCAATGCAGAAGCGGTTAAGATCGGCGCGCCGGCTCGGGAGAGGATTTTGAAGTACGACGAGGTTCTGCGGCTGTATCCGTGAATCATCAGCATTGGCATAAGTAAAGAAGGGGGTCGAAGACCGTTCGACCCCCTGACTCTCAGGCTGGGGAACTGGGAGATTCCCCGTAGGTGTGCTCGCTACGCCTGTTGGGTAGCGGGCCGCGATGGCTGGGTAGCCTGGGACTGGGGGAGCTGATCTTCGGTAGGAACGGGACGACATCCTAGTTGCCATGTCTTGCGGCTCTGGAAAACCTCCCTCCTCCCATTGACGATACCCTTGAAATCCCACCCCCTCAGTTCCAGTTGCTCTCGCGACAGTGTCATGAGACCCCCCGCGGCGACGTACGTTAATATTATGCAGACTGCCCCGGTCCTAATTTATTTTTAGCGCAAAAACCGTTCTGCGTCAAAGGGCTAGATTAAACCCCGCGCCCAACAAAAGCAGAAGCGGACAGCCCTGATTTATTTGTAAAACAGAGGGCTGCGATGTACGCTATATCCAATGCTTTTATCCCGCGACCAGATTTTGAAACATCTGAAAAAGGGGACGATTATTATTGACCCCTTTAACGACAAGCAGCTTAAAACCACGAGCTATGATGTGACTCTGGGTGAGTGGTATTGGAAAGAAGCCCACCCAGCCGGCCGCTCCACCATCCACAATCTCTACGACGAAGAATCCACCGCCCGGGTTTGGCAGGGACCGTTTGAGGCCGAACCAGTGTCCGCCCTTTTGGACAAGTTAGGGGTGGACTTCAAGAATATTGGAAAAAACTCCAGGGTGATTCTTTTGGGTCCGCAGGAGACCATACTCGCGCATACCCGGGAGTTCATCGGTGGGCGGGACATCGTGGTGAGCAAAATGTACGCGCGCTCCTCGCTCGGGCGGAACTTTGTGGAAGTGTGCAAAGATGCCGGCTGGGGCGATGTCGGCTATTTCAACCGCTGGACGATGGAGGCAACCAACAACTCCCAGCACTACACCATTCCATTGGTGGTCGGGCGGCGGATCGCCCAGATAGTTTTCTATGAAGTTGCGCCGCTGGAAAAGAGCGGGGTGGATTATGTCAGTGAAGGCGGTAAGTACCAAAGCTCTAAAGAATTGGACGAGCTTAAGCGCACCTGGAATCCGCAGATGATGCTGCCGCGGATGCATTTGGATTGGGAGGTGAAAGAGTAATCGCGAATAATGCGAATTTGAGGTAATAATGCGAATATTCTTATGAGGGATAAAGCAGTTGGAAAGCTAATTAGGGAAGAGGTGCGGCGGCAGGCGGAAACCCTTGACCTTATTCCTTCGGAGAATTTTGCCTCCCGCGGGGTGCGCGAGGCGCTGGGCTCGGTTTTTACCAATAAATACGCCGAGGGCTATCCGGGTGCACGCTACTACGGCGGCAACGAAGTGGCGGATGAGGTAGAAAATATATGCCGCAAGCGGGCACTAAAACTTTTTCATCTCGCGCCGCGCAGGTGGGCGGTTAATGTCCAGCCATATTCCGGTTCGCCAGCGAATCTGGCGGTGTATCTGGCTTTAGTTCCGCTAGGCGAGAAGATTATGGGCCTGAAGCTGGATATGGGCGGGCATCTGACCCATGGCCATAAAGTAAGCGCGACCGGAAAGCTTTGGCGAGCTGTGCAATATGAAGTGGATAAGAAAACGGAAGTTTTGGATTACGACGTTCTTTCGCGAATCGCGCGGCGGGAGAGGCCGAAGCTTATTATTGCTGGCTACACCGCTTATCCGCGGATAATTGATTTTCGCAAGTTCCGCAAGATTGCCGATGCGGTTCATGCATATCTAATGGTGGATATGTCGCATTTTGCCGGACTCGTCGCTGGCGGCGCATATCCTAGCCCATTTTCCGCCAGAGGCGGACAGGCCTTCGCCGACGTGGTTATGACTACCACCCATAAGACTCTGCGCGGGCCGAGGGCGGCGATGATATTTGCGAACCGTGAGTCCAAAATTGCCAAGCGCAATAAAATTGATATTGCCAAAGCCATTGACCGTGCGGTTTTTCCGGGACTGCAGGGCGGGCCGCATATTAACCAGATTGCCGCGACCGCCGTGGCCTTGGCTGAGGCGGCTACGCCGTCATTTCGCCGCTATACCCATCAAGTTGTTAAAAATGCCCGCGCTCTGGCCAATGAACTCCAAAAACTCGGCTGGCGCATCGTCTCCGGCGGCACCGACAGCCATCTTTTATTAATAGACGTTGCCGCCCGTGGTTTTGGCGGCAAAGAGACAAGCGACAAACTGGAAGCACAGGGGATAATTGTGAATAAAAATACTATTCCATTTGATTCGCGCTCGCCAGCCGACCCCTCCGGCATCCGTCTGGGCACGCCGGCGCTAACGACGAGAGGAATGAAGGAGGGGGAAATGAAGAAAATTGCGCAGTTGATTACTGACACCCTGATTAACGGCAAAAACGTTTTGCCGCAGGTCCGAAAACTCTGCCGCATATTTCCAGTGGCATATTAATTTGACCCCCGCGGTTATTTTGGGTTAGGCTGGCGGTAGCTAGCCGTCCAGCCGTTATGGCGGACGAGCTCTCACAGGAGGTGCCGTTATGGCACTCAAGCTACGTTACATCGTAGATGGACCCGGGGAACTGGACTTCGTGATGTCTCTCGTGCGTGGGGCCAGGGTTTTGTTCAATCTGACCGATACGGTCCCTGCCGAGACCAGAGACAACCCGAGTAGTGTGGTTGTCTCCTGTCGCAGCATGGAGGCGAGCGAGGTGTTCGCCAAGGTTCCCGATCGGGCCGAGCTCAACCACATGAGCGCGGTTAACGTGAAGGAGATAGAAGTGGCGTGCTACTCCTCCACGCCCCTCGGGCAGTTGACCGAGTATTCTTTCCGTGCCTACTACTCACTAAGAACCCGGCACGGGGTGATATTCGATATGTCCGAGCCGACCGAGAGGAGATGAGTAGATATACCCAGGAAGACAGAGGGCAGCTGCTGGCAGCTGCCCTCCACCGTTTTTTTGAGTTATCATTTTATTGATTCCATGAGCGTTATTGACGGCAGAAAAATAGCGGAAGAGATAATTGCAGGACTTAAATCCCAGCCTAAACCAGACAAGTTTTTCGGCGCGGTTTTGGTTGGCGATGACCCGGCTTCGTTAAACTTTTTGAAACAAAAGGAAAAAGTTGCCCAAGAGCTGGGGGTGGACTTCCGTTTGTATAAATTGCCGACAAATATAACCACCGACAAACTGCGCGCGGAGATTGGCCGCCTGGCCGGGGTTAAAAACTGCGGCGGATTTATCGTGCAGCTGCCTCTGCCGGAAGGAGTCAATCGCCACTACGTCTTAAACGCCATTCCCAAGGATAAAGATGCGGACGTTTTGAGCGAAACAGCATTGGGCGCTTTTTACAGCGGCCGCGGCAGGGTGGTACCGCCGTCGGTGGGTGCGGTGGAGGAGATTTTATCCGCCTGGGGCGGATCCGCCTCTGGCGGAAAGCATGAGAGGCGCAATCTGCGGGAACTTACGGTTGTGGTCATCGGCGCGGGTTTTCTAATCGGCAAGCCGGTGGGTTTCTGGCTGCAGAATAAAGTGGCGGAGCTTACGATTTTGGATAGCGCCTCGGAGCATTTGCGGGACAAGTTAAAGGAGGCCGACGTGGTTGTTTGCGGTGCCGGTCGGGCCGGCCTTATCTCCGTGTCTGACCTTAAAGACAATGCCCTGGTTATTGACTTCGGTTTCAATCGCTCCGAGGGCAAAATCGTCGGCGACTTTAATCCTGAAGCTAACGAAGCTCTAAGCTATAAGCTAAAAGCTATTAATTATACTCCTACCCCCGGCGGCACCGGGCCGATACTGGTGGCTAAACTTTTTGAAAATTTTTACACACTAAATTCTTAACGGTTGTCCCGCCGGAGGCGGGACACAAGTTTTTCTAAGCTCACTCTTCGCTAAGAAAAACTAAGTGTGCGCGCTGTAGGATTTGAACCTACGACCCCCGCTGTGTAAAAGCGGTGCTCTGCCGCTGAGCTAAGCGCGCCCTCCGCCCTCCTTCGTCCCGCTAAGCGGGACTACGGAAGGGCACAAGAATTTCTAAGCTCATACTTCGCTAAGAAATTCTAGTGTCGGGCCGCCGGGAATTGAACCCGGTCTACGTGTACCCAAAACACGTGTACTACCGGTATACTACGGCCCGCGATAACCCCTTTAACTTATATCATCTTTCATATAGAATCAATTGGAATTTGCCCCCGTAGCTCAATGGACAGAGTAGGGCTCTTCTAAGGCCTTGATGCGG
>JBBUAX010000022.1:0-3891 GCA_038058515.1 Patescibacteria group bacterium | reverse complement strand
TATTTCTGGCACATCAGGAGTGGTTACAAAGGTGCTGTAATTGCCAGCTGAAATAGTTACCACGCCGCCCTTGCTCTGCATATATCTGGCCGCGCTTTGCACAGTGGCGCTTTCACTGACCATATAGCTTTCATTGATCACCTTGGCGCCTTGGTCAGCCGCGTAAGTAATAGCGCTGGCTAAAGCAGAATAAGCGGCATAACCATCCGTACCGGAAACTCGCAAAGGCAGAATTTTACAGTTCCAGCAGATTGCGGCTATGCCTACAGCATTGTTGGTGTTTGCGACTGCAGTGCCGGCTACTCTAGTGCCATGGCCATAGACATCGCTGGTATCGGAATTATTGTCGTAAAAGTTCCAGCCGGGCAGGCATTTGCCAGCCAAATCTTCATGAGCGCAGTCCACGCCAGTGTCGCCAATAGCGACAATCACAGTGGAAGTGCCTGTGGTTATATCCCAAGCGGCAGGGGCGGAAATTTTAGGCAGATGCCACTCCCAATTCGTGTACCAAGGATCGTTCGGAATCAAATCCGGAGCAACAATCGCGTCCACTTCGGCAAATTCAATGTCGCCTTTTTCTTTGGCTTTCAGCCGATCTACCACTTCCTCCGGGGTGTCTTCTTTGGAAATCGCAAGGAGTTTCACTCCGATCTGTTTGATTTCGGATTTTTCAGTCAACCCGTGCCGGCTCATTACTTCCTGCCGCTTGGCCGCGCCAACATCGGACTTGAATTTCACGAGAATATAATCTTCAGCTGTTCCTATAACTCCGCCTTTCGCGGCTCCGCCTTCTACGTAAGACGGTTGGGTTGATTGCTGCTGCGGGGTTATCAATCGGTGGAGGAGGACGTTTAATTGATCAAGCGCGCCCCTTAAAGAATCAAAAGTTTCCGCCAAAGAAGCAACCAGAGTTCTCTTCCCGACATCATTAAGTATTAGCTGAATTTGTCCGAGAATTCCCGAAATTGATTTCAAGCCGGTATTTTGCGAGGCGACGTCGTTAGGGACGAGTAAGGAAGGAGCTAATGTTTGTCCTCCCGTGAGGCCCGCCGAAACAACGAAAAGAGCGATAATTACTAAAGTTTTCCGCGCTTTCATGTTTTTTTATATTCCTTAGTTTTTGATTATATATATATATTATTTTCGGCCTTATTCTAAAACAGTATCCCGTCCTGCGTCTTTGTCAAGTCGGCAAGAATAAGGAAGTTTATCGAAGGGCTCGCCCTGCCTGCCCGCCGAAGCCTCGGCGAAGGAGGGAGTAAAATCGAAGGGTCTCGGTTGGGGTTGTAAATAAATATAAAAGCCCCAACAACCTCAAGGAGAGGGTGGGGCTCTGGTGTTGGCGCGGGGAGCGAAGCCGCGCCTTAGGTGGTATCGGCGGCGAGAATCTTGGCTCTAGCCCGACGCTTCTGCGTGAGGTACGCATCAAGCACGAAGCCAAGGGAGATCAGTTGCTGGAAGACTAGCCATGGATACCCCTCAATGCCCATGAGGAACGCGTTAGACGCGTTCATGAGCATGAAGCAGGGGTAGCCGGCTGGCCGCTGTTTGGCGAGGAGGTAGGTTCCGAAGAGGAACCCGGTGACCAACCCCAGCTCCAGGAGCTGGGTGATGGCCTTAATCCCGCCGAAGTCGTACACACTGTAGGCGAGGCCTATCGCCACGGCTAAGCGCGCCACCCAGTCAATCCACCGGGGTTCGTTGCCCTTGCCGCGCACGGCGATCACGACCCCCAGCACCATTGAAAGAGTTCCTCCCAGCTCCGCGGCTCCCGCGATCCAGTTTCGCTCGATCGCGAAAATCGTGAGCCAGGCCGGCGCCCCGACGAGGTAAACGCTCCAGCACAAGATTCGCCGTCTCTTCTGTTTCTCTCCCGTTGTTCGCTCCACCCGGGAGAGGAGGATTTTGTTGAGGAGATAGAATGTACCTCCCCATACTTGCAAGATTGCTCGGAGCAAGGTACACCTTCTCAAACACGTTGGATTGTGAAGAACAGTCCTTTCTAAGGGCTGCTATATAATAACACAACATCTATATATAAGTCAACTATTCGTCTCCGAGAGAGGATATTTCAATTAAGCTGACCCGTCTCGGTCGGGATATTTAATGAGTCATTTATATCCAAGACCGCGGAGAGTATCTCCGTGGTTGAATCCAATGAGAGAGGGGAGTTTGTTAAAGAATTTAACTTCTTTTGTTTCTTCTGTTTCTTCGGTCTGGCGAGGGATGGCGTTAATCTTTAGTTTGTAGATTATATCTACGACATGACCCCTTGGGTCTTTATGAAGATCATCAAAAACACCTATTAGTTTTGCGGACTTAGGATTTACTTTTAGATTCAGCTCTTTCTGGGCTATCCTTTGTATACAACGCTGTAGCGATTCGCCTTTGAGAATGAAGCTTCCAGGCATATGCCAGAACCCTTTTTGGGGAGGTATTGCCCTTCGCGTAAGAAGGACTTCGCGTTTCTTATTTTCAACAATTAAACTTATCGCCAGCCGCGGTACATAGGCAAAGGTCTTTAAAAAAAGTTTTTGAGGCAATGGCTTAACTATCTTTTTCCTAATTATATCACGCTAAAAATTATTTGATGTATTTCGGTCTGGCTCGATCGATTCGATTCAACTCACCTTTTCTCATAAACAACATCTTTTCTTGCGTTTATTGCCATTTTCCTATAATATAAATATTGCGTTTCCGACGCCCATTAGCCCTCTTATTCAAGGGACTTTATTTCTATGGAATTAAGAAATGTAGCAATCATCGCGCACGTTGATCATGGCAAAACCACACTGGTTGATGCTTTATTAAAGCAATCCTCAAATTTCAAGCTTAGTGTTGATGCGCCACAGGAATTGATAATGGATTCGAACGAACTCGAACGCGAACGGGGGATTACGATTTTTTCCAAAAACGCCGCGGTAAATTACGATGGTGTAAAAATTAATATAGTAGACACCCCCGGACATGCCGACTTTGGCGGAGAAGTCGAACGTATTATGCGGATGGTAGATGGGGTGCTTTTGCTTGTGGACGTGAAAGAGGGGCCGATGCCGCAGACGAAATTCGTTCTCCGAAAAGCCATACAGGCAGGACATAAAATTATCGTGATAATAAGTAAAATAGATAAGCCGGACGCCAGACCGGAATGGACTCTCGATGCCACTTACGATCTTTTTTTTGAACTCGGAGCAAACGAATCGCAAATGGAATTTCCCGTTGTTTATGCCGCGGCTTCCCAGGGAAAAGCCGGGTTCACTAAAGATTTGAATGAAATGCGCGCGATCGAACCGGTTTTTCAAGCCATCATAAAATATATTCCCGCGCCGCCGGTGGACGCCGCAAAACCGCTGCAGATGCTCACGGTGAATCTAACTTACGACAACTATAAAGGCAAAATAGCCGTTGGCCGTTTATATTCGGGAATTTTAAAGAAAGGGATGACGGTTGCGCACATTAATCGTTCTGGTAAAACACAAAAAGCGGTATTGAGCGCGGTTATGATTTTTGAAGGATTGAACCGCGTAGATGTTTCCGAAGCATTTGCTGGAGATATAGTCGCGGTTGCCGGAATTCCCGATATCACGATAGGCGAAACAATCGCCGACGCGGAAAATCCAATGGCTTTGCCGACGATTGAAATAGATGAGCCGACCATAAAGATGACCTTCGGGGTGAACACTTCCCCCTTTAGGGGCAGAGAGGGTAAATTTACCACCTCAAGAAATCTCAAAGAACGGCTTGAACATGAACTGGAAATAGATGTCGCGCTTTCTATAGCGCCGACGGAATTCGCCGATCGCTGGGTAGTATCCGGCCGAGGCGAATTGCACCTCGCGATATTGATAGAAAAAATGCGGCGCGAGGGTTATGAACTGGAAGTTTCCCGCC
>JBBUAX010000021.1:0-1996 GCA_038058515.1 Patescibacteria group bacterium | reverse complement strand
ACAGGTAGCGCTGGACGATCAGCCATTCCCCGGCGCCGACCTCTTTCACCTCTTCCACATCGCCGCGCAGCAGCGACTTCAGCCGTTCCGCAAAATCCGGCGCGTCAAAATGCTTGGCAAACAGCTTGGAATAAAATTGGACCTCATGGAAGTAATGCAGGAGCAGGGCGAAGTCCCGCAACAGCTTGCCGGGAATATTCTCGGCGATGGGATTCAAAAATATCACTCCGAACTCTTTGAGGTGGCTCACATTGTGGTGTTTCTTGGCCACGAATTTTTTGGAAACATCGTGCCACTTGGGCCCCAGCACCCGCAACTCCACCCGGCGCTCCTCAAAATCCGCCGGTGTAAATCGGCCGTAAACCTTCTCAAACGTTTCGTGCATCCATTCATTGGTTTCCACGAAACGCAGGGCGCTCATGCATTCGGTCAAGTCCTCCTTGGCTATCAGGTCCTCCACTCGTTTATAACCCAGATACTCTAGCAGGTTCGCCGGCGGCCGTTCCGTGAATATCTGCCGTAGCAAATCCTTTTTCAAAAAATGTCCGTGGTTCGTCTTGACCATCTGCTCCGCCAGCTTGGCCATCCGTCCGAACTCGTCATGGTCCGGAATCTGGTTCAAGAGATTCATGAACTCTTTCTCCTGGCGGACGATCGCCTGGCGCAGGACGCCGCGGACATGAGCGGCCTCGGCAATCCCGGAATTTATCTTGCGCAGCGCAGCGTCGGCCATTTCCCGGTTCATCTCCAAAACCCGCCCCGGCACGCCCCGCCGGCCGGTGGCCTTGGACATAAATGCATCCAGAGACGCGAGCTTGGCCCCGTCCGTTTCCAGTATTTTGGCCAATTCCTTAATAGCTGCGGCGTTGTCCATCACTTCAAACCAGTTATTTTTACGGGCAAATTTTGCCAGCGCGGCGATTCCGATTGTCTCCGCCGCAGAATCCCCGCTTGCGCTCCGACTTGCTCCACCACCGAAGTCGCGTTCGCGCTCCCCAATCGAATCGCGTATTTAATATCTTCTTCCGATAACCTTTGACCTTTGACCATTGACCATTGACGCCTTATGAGCCCGGACACAAATCCGCTGCCGAAAGCGTCGCCGGCTCCGGTCCGGTCCGCCACCTTTTTCTCGCGGAAAATACCGGCGCGGTAGATTCGCTTGCCGTCCGAAACCAAGACGCCTTTTTCACCTTCGGTCATGACCGCGATACCCTTGACCCATTCATCAAACTTCCGGAAGATGCGGCGTTCGTTATCATACGGCATACCGGTCAAATATGCCGCTTCTTCGCGATTGACCATAATCACATCCAGTTTGGACAAAAGCGGCTTGAGTTTTTTCGCACCCAGTTTCAAATATTCACTGGACGGATTCATCGCGATTTTAACCTTGTTCTTCTCCAAGCGTCCGACTATCTTGAGCATTACCCCGAGCGGTATGCCGGCCGGACCGATATAGGCCCAGCGGCACCTAAGGCGCGGCAAGCCCGCTTTGATATCTTGGGACGCGCCACGATGATGTAAGATCGTCCGCTCTCCGTCCGGCGAAAGCAGAATTACCGAGTAGCCGGTCATCTTGGAGCGGCTCGTCACCGGAAAGACCTTAACTCCCTCTTTGGTCAGGTGCGCGAGCGCCGCCCGGCCGTTCTCGTCCCGACCAATGCCGATGAGCGCTCCGGCGCGGAAACCCTGACGCGCAAAAGTGACCGCGGAATTGGCTGCCACTCCGCCTACGGCGAAAACCGGGGCTTCCAATTGGATCTTCGCGCCGAGAGCGAAACATTGCGCCTCCCCGGTTGGGAAACCGATTTTGCGCAAATGCTTGGGGTCGCGCACCACTTTGAAAAACGGGCTTCGCAAAAAAACGTCCCGGGTCGCCGTGCCGATAGTTAGGACGTCGAGCATATCTAAATTATAGCAGACAAAACACCTACTCACTACCTACTACCTACACCCTACCACCTACTAATGAGTTACTTTGTCGCGTCGTAAA
>JBBUAX010000020.1:0-4679 GCA_038058515.1 Patescibacteria group bacterium | reverse complement strand
AAAGGTTTATTTATATACCCAAATAGAAAGGGGACAGGGCAACATGGATACATACTCCTAAATAAATCCACTATCGTATCTAAATCGCCGTCCAGTATCTTCTGGATATTGTGGAACTTCTTGCCGATGCGGTGATCGGTTATTCTGTCATCCGGGAAATTATAAGTCCGGATTTTTTCACTTCGGTCGGCGGTGCCGATTTGAGCCTTGCGGTCAGCGCCGGTCTTTTTCATTTCTTCCTCCATTTTCATTTCGTACAGTTTGGCGCGCAGGATGGACATCGCCCGCTCCCGGTTCGCGAACTGGGAACGTTCCGCCCGGGAAGAAACGACGATGCCGGTGGGTTTATGCAGGACGCGCACTGCGGTTTCCACCTTGTTCACGTTCTGGCCGCCGGGTCCGCCGCCGCGAGAGAAAGACACTTCCAGGTCGCCGTCATTTATTTTCACTTCCTTGGCCTCCACCTCCGGTAAAATAGCCACAGAGACGGTTGAAGTGTGTACCCGGCCGGATTTTTCGGTCTTGGGTATGCGCTGGACGCGATGCACACCGGATTCTTGTTTCAAAACCTTATAAGGGTTTTGAAACAACCCTGAACTTGTTGAAGGGCTGCCGCTGATTTCAGCTATGAACGTTTTGTAGCCGTTCAACGAAGTTTGATTGTAATCAACGATCTGGAATCCCCAGCCGCGTTTGGCCGCGTATTTCTGATACATACGCGCCAAATCACCGGCGAAGATAGCCGCTTCGTCGCCCCCCGCCCCCGCCCTTATCTCCAGGATGAGTTTATTGGTCATGATATTGATATTCTCACCCTGCTCAATAGAACTTTCTGATGTTTGGCTATGGCGGGCAAGCCGGCTCCGGCTCTAATTTCCAGTATCAGCTTATTAGCCATGGCAGGTTATTAACATGTCTGTGTGAGTCAGGTATGGTATAATCAGCATACAGATAATACCTAAGCTCAGAATATGAATCAACCGCCGGTAATCTTAGTATTGGTAGTGGACGACGAAGCGGCTTTCCGCGAGATATTTTCGGCTAAATTGGCTGCGGCCGGTTTCAAGGTGGAGACCGCGAGCGGCGGGGCGGAGGGGCTTAAAAAGGCCAAGGAGATCAAACCCGACCTTATCCTTATGGACGTGCGCATGCCGGACATGGACGGAGTGGAAGCACTGACGCGACTTCAGGCCGACCCAACGACCAAAGGTGCCAAAGTTGTCTTTCTTACGAACATAGGCGAGCCGCGGCCGCAGGCAGCGGATGTGGATGCGCACCTGTCCACTCAGATCGGCGCTATGGGCTATATACGCAAGACCGACGACCTGGACGAAATAATTAAAAAAATTAAAGGATATCTCGACAAATAAAACAACAAGCGCCATGTTGCTGGCCACGCAATCAAAACCTTTGATTCTGGTGGTCGATGACGACGGTGCTTTTTTGGAGATTATCTCCACCCAATTAGATGCGGCGGGTTTCGGGGTCGCCCTGCTTCAAACCGAAAGGGCCGAAGATGTAATTTTAGAGTGCGAACGAATTCTGCCGCACCTGGTGCTTCTGGACATTTATATGCCGTCCGGGCTTTCCGGTTTTCATATCGCCATGGCCCTGAAACAGAATTATCACACCCGCACCATTAAAGTCCTTTTTTGGAGCACCCTGGGCAATGTGCCCCAGGACCTTTTGCGTGCACACCCGGAACTTAAGGAGGAATTTAAGCCGGACGATTTCGTGGACAAAGGCGTGGATTTTGAGATGTTGTTGGACAAGATAAAAAGAGTTCTGTCGTCGGAGCTAACTTCGGTAAACGTATGAATTTGAACGACTTCCACAAAATTCAGGATGAGCGGGAGCGGCTGAAATTTTTAGTGCATTTGGCCATGGCCGCGCCGTCCAGTCACAATACCCAGCCGTGGAAGTTCCGCCTGGGTGATAAAATCATTGACCTATGGGGCGACGAAAAACGCACTCTGCCCGCCTCGGACAGTAACCACCGCCAATTCTTCGTAAGTTTGGGCTGCGCCCTGGAAAATATTCTGGTGGCGCTGGATTACTACGGCCTGCCGCACAAGCTGACTCTTTTCCCGGATGGGCGCGAAAAGTTTTGGGCGGCGAGAATAAAGCTGGAGCATCTCCGCCCGGTTGCTTCGGGTAGAGCGCATCTGGCTTCGGCCATAGCCCACCGCCACACTAACCGCGAGGAATATGACGCCGTGGGCATACCCAAAGATTTCGGGGATAGGATAAAAAAGCTGGCCGGCTCCGATTTGCGGATTGACTTAGTGGAAGATGCCGCTCGCAGGGACAAAATAATTGCGGCGGTCCTGGATGCGACCCGGGCGGCGTTTAACGACAAAGAATTTTGCTGGGAATTGAGCCACTGGCTGAAGCCCAGCTTGAAGAAGTACCGCGACGGCATGCCCGGCTATAACATCGGCGTACCCTGGCTCATATCTTTTTTTATGCCGCATGCCTTGCGCCGGGTGAATTTATCCAAGCCCCAAACCAAGATGATAGAAAAGCAGGTGCGGGCGACGCCGGCATTCCTTTTGATAAGTACGCGCAAAGACGAACCGGCGGCCTGGCTCCAGGCCGGGCGGGTTTTGGAGAGGATCTGGCTTATGGCCACCCAGGACGGCTTGAAGCTCGGGCCGCTGGCCGCGGCCATTCAGATAGGCGAATTTCACAAAGATATCCAGAAGGTGCTGGATACGGATTTCCGCCCCCAGGTTTTCAGCCGTATCGGTTACGCGGCCAAGATTCCCAGACCCAGCCCGCGGCTGGAATTGGAAGATGCCTTAATTCAATAAGGAATGAACCTAAACAAATTCCCGGAGTTCGACGATCACGAACTCGTCGCCTTCTTCAATGACCGGCGTTCCGGTTTGCGCAGCGTAGTTGCGGTGCATAACACTAATCTTGGTCCGGCCACCGGCGGCACCCGCTACTACTCATACGCTCGCGATGCAGATGCGCTTCGGGACGCATTGCGTTTGTCCCGGGCGATGACCTACAAATGCGCCCTGGCTGGGGTGCCCTATGGCGGTGGCAAGGGAGTTATTCTGGCTGACACACGCATGCCTAAAAACGCGGCTCTTTTGCGTCGCTACGCCGAAGGCATAAACAAACTGAATGGCCGCTTTTCTACCGGTGAGGATGTGGGTCTTACTCAAAACGACATCGAAATTATGAGCCGGGTTTCACCGCACATAAACGGCGCGCGCGGCGCAGGGGAATTGGGCCCGTGGGCGGCACTCGGCGTCTTTTCCGCCATGCAGGCGGCGCTACAAGAAGTTTTTGGCAGCGATGAAATTCGCGGACGGATTTTTGCCATCAAGGGTTTGGGCAAGGTCGGCTGGAATTTATGCCGCCTGCTTTATGAACGCGGCGGCGAAGTTATCGGCGCGGATATAAATCCCCGGGTGCTTAAATCTGCCCAGGCCGCGTTTCCGCGCATGCGCATCGTCTCGCCGGCAGCGATAAAGAGAGTAAAAGCAGATGTTTACAGTCCCTGCGCCATGGGCGGAGAATTTGATATGGCCGCGGTTAAAAGTTTACGGGCGCCAGTTATATGCGGCGGTGCCAACAATCAACTGGCGCAGCCATCCATCGCAGTACAACTGCATCGTTGCGGGATAATCTATGTGCCGGATTATGTCGCCAACGCTGGAGGACTGATCAATGCAGTAGCCGAGCGTGAAAGTGGCGGTTATAAACCGAAGAGCGTGGATAGAAAAGTTCGCAGGATAGCCGATGTGGTTAGGAAGATCTTAAGCACGGCCAACCGGAGGTCAATGCCGCCCGGCGAGGTCGCCGATAGGTTGGCGCGAGATATAATAAATAGGAGAAGAGAACAGCGCAGTCTGTTTGTCTAAAACCCAAACCAAACCATGATCCAAGCTCCGCTTGTGCTGCAAGCCGAGGAGATACCGTCTAGCGCTAAGCGTGTTGACGCTCTAGACGACGCATTAACCGAGTTATTTTTCATTGACAACCCGATATTCAAGCGAGGGATGCCGGGCGTTGAAGATAAAATTAAAGAATATGTCAATTCTAAGAATGAAGAAGGCATCTGGATTTATTTCCCGTGGCGGGATTTGGCCATAAGAACCTTGAGCGAGGACCTATATTTTCTTTTAAGAACTTCCAGGAACCGGAATATAATCACCCATGAAGAGCAGTTAAAATATCGCGCCGGCAAAATCGGTGTGGCTGGCTTGTCGGTTGGTTCCTGGGTCGTTTCCGCCTTGGTTTCGAGCGGCGGGCCGCAAACATTGAAGATTGCCGATTTTGATGTGGTGGAGATAACCAATCTGAACCGCATCCAGGCCAAGCTAACCGATGTTAAAAATCCCAAAATAGAAGTTGCGGCCCGGGAAGTTTGGGAGCTGGATCCGTTCGCCAAGCTGCATTTATGGGATAAAGGAGTGAGCGCAGATACCTTAAGAGATTTTATTATCGGTGAACCGCGGCTAGATGTATTTGTGGATGCGATGGACAGTCTGGACCTGAAAATACTATCCCGCTTTATCTGCCAGGAGAATCGTGTGCCGCTCGTTATGGGCACGGACAACGGCGAGCGAGTGATTTTGGATGTGGAGCGTTTTGACCTAGAGCCGAATAGGCCAATTTTCCACGGAGTCGTGGATATATATATAGATGTGGTCAAAAAAAAT
>JBBUAX010000019.1:0-1477 GCA_038058515.1 Patescibacteria group bacterium | reverse complement strand
TGGTGTGATTAGGCAGTGTCGAATAGATCCCGACACCAGGGGCAGCCACATCCACCCATTTGCCGTAGCTGGACCAACTGGCTTTTTTGTCGTTTTGGTCCGTGGCCGCTACCGCAATAACATTAGTATAGTAAGCCGGATACGATGGCGCACTGTTGCCGCTGTTGCCTGCTGCCGCCACAAGGACGACGTTTTTACCCCAGGCGTAATTGACCGCATTTTGTAGCGTCTGCGATTTCCCCGAACCGCCCAAACTCATGTTGATCACTTTAACTCCGCTATCCGCTGCCCAGACAATACAGTTGGCTAGCCACGAATAGTAGCCCGACCCGTCATCGCCCAGTCCCTTGGCATTGACGAGGCTCGCGTTGTACCCCAACCCAGCGACCCCCGCGCCGTTATTGGTGGCGGCTGCGGCGATGCCGGCGACATGCGTCCCGTGGCCGTAGAGATCATCAAGTGTCGGGCTGGTTGTACAGTTTTTTTGCGAAACAATTTTACTGGCGAGATCCGGATGATCCTGGTCAATACCGGTATCCAGAATGGCAATTTTGACGGAGGGGTCGCTTTTCGCCGTCGTCCACGCGCTGGTACTGGCGTCTGCGGCTTTCACTTTGTACATCCCCCACTGGTTGGGAAGATACGGGTCATTCGTAAGCTCGAACGCTCGTGCAACATAGTTAGGCTCTGCATACTCGACGTTCGGATCTTTTTGGTACTCGGCAACTTTCTCCGCCACTTTCCCTTTCTCAACAGCCACAACATCAACATTGAGCTTATCCAGGCGAGTTTTGAGTGTCACTTTGTGAGTCCGGTGAATGTTTTCGTGCTTATCTGCAGCAACTGAATCTTTGAGTTTCACCAAGACTTCATCAGGGGCGCTATCGGTCGGGGGGGATTGAGAAAAAACAATACCCCTTCCCGCCAAAAGAAGTACAACAAAACCGAATAAAAAGAAAAACTTTTTCACACGAATATGCTACCTTTATTGTAAGGGTACGTGCATTTTATACAAAAGTCAAGCCAATGTGGGGTTATATAAGAGCGGTGTTTACCGCGTGATGAGCTTTCCTGACGCCTCATCCCAACACTCCGGCACCATATCGGTAGGGAAATCATACGCTGCGATATCACTGCAGTTTACCGTGCCGTTGCCGTCGGCCGCGATGGTCCAACTTCCGCCGCGCTTTGCCGCTAAAAACCACCCGCCGGCAATCTCGCCGGCAAACCGCACGCCTCCCTGCGCGTACAAAGAGCTTTTCTTGCTGACCGTCACGGTGGTATCGGCCACTGGTTTGCTGTGCTTTGCCGCTATCGCCTGCCGGATAAGCTCTTCATCGGAAACGGTCGGGACGCTGGGCGGAAGCGTCGTGAGCGGCGTAGGTGTGACAGAGCTGGTTACGGCCTCTGGCACTGCCGGTGCCGGGGTGGTCAACGGCATGTCCGCCGGTCTCCCGCTTGCCCGGCCCCCCCAATA
>JBBUAX010000018.1:0-5568 GCA_038058515.1 Patescibacteria group bacterium | reverse complement strand
AGAGCACCAGCACAAAACAGCTCATTGTCCCAACGAGTTTGAGACCTCTTATGCGCCAGACAGGAAAGAGATTGTATATTGCGAGCAGTGCTACAATGCCGAGGTGGTTTAGTTATATTTAAAAATAGAAAGAGGGCGGCCGGTCTTTTGGTCGCCCCCTCATTTTTCCTCGCGGAGCCGCGTCACTTGAAGACACGGACGTAGCGTGCCTGGAGCTGCACGCCCTGAGGCATCTTCTGGAGCCACAGCTCCATGTCGCCCAACGCGCCGTCCTTCACGGTGACGGTCACGAAGGGCTTGTTCTGCCATGGGTCATCCCCGAACTGGTAGGCGCTGTAGCCGGCACCCACCTTGAAGCGCGGGAACACGTATTCGAGCTTGGTGCGCTCGAGAACGTGCTGTTTCCGTCCCGCCTTATTGATGGGGACGTACGGGAAGTAGACCGTCTGGGAGATGAGGCGCGGCGTGAACTTGATGTTCACCAGCATCCACGGCTGGACGTAGCGCGCGCTCTTCGCCTCCGGCCCGGTGGCCTGGACGAAGTAGAGCTCGCTCACCACCGTCAGCCGCTTGGTTTTCACCAGTGTCTTCGCGACGCCGACGAAGATCTCGCGGTAGTCGTTGTCCGCGAAATCGATGTAGCCGATGTCGGGAATGACCCAGCTCCCGCGCGTCTGGAGAACCTCGACGAAGTGATACGTCGCGGCCTCTTTCATGCCGATGCGCGCGATGACCTCGGTTTCTGTTCCCTGCGCGAAGGCCGGAGTGGAACCCGCGGCGATGATGGCGATGGCGGCGAACAGTTTCTTGATCACGTGCCCCTCCCAGGACACTCCCCGAGACCTATTCTCAAAGAGGTGTGTATATTATACAGGTTATGGATTTAAAGTCAAGCTAAGGTCATTTGGTATATTTGGTATAATGGTTCAATGACCAAAACCTGTCAGAATTGCAGAAACGAATTTACCCTGGATTCCGAAGACCTTAATTTCTATAAACAGGTTAAGGTTCCGCCGCCGACCTGGTGTCCGGAGTGCCGAGCGCGAAGGAGATATGCCTGGAGGAATGAACGCGTAATGTATCGCCGTGATTGTGATTTGTGCGGCAAAAGCACCGTCACAATCTAACAAACAACATTCTCACATTCTCAAGAATGTGAGAATGTTGTAAATGAAAGTTGTGAGGCAGTAGATTTTCATTTCTTCACTTAACCATTCGCGCGAATGGTTAAGTGAAGGGTATGTTGTTTAGGGGGGTGCGTCGCCTATGACTGACTTCGATGTGGTATTATGGACGTGAGATCAGGACATGAAGAAAAGAACGGCCAAAAAAATTGCAGTTTTATACCATGGTGACTGCCCAGACGGGTTCGCTGGCGCTTGGGCGGCGTGGAAAAAATTCGGCAAGCGGGCAGATTATCTTGGTCTTACGGATCGCGAGAAGCTGCCAACGGGACTCCGGGGCAAGGAAATCTATATGATTGACTGGGTCTTTGATGACCCGAGGGTCATGGAAGGGCTGTGCCAAATGAGCCAACGGGTAGTGGGCATAGATCACTACCTTGTATCTCGGGACATTTTCCGAAAATTACCCGGTTCCATTTTTGATTTCAACCATTCCGGAGCAGTTCTGGCTTGGTCGTATTTTCATCCTAAGAAGTCCGTACCTCAACTCTTGCGTTATGTGGAAGATTACGACTTATGGCGGTTTCGGCTCCGAGGCACAGAGGCGGTCAACGCAATAATTGAATCCCAGAAAGTGGATTTTGTAACCTGGTCGTGCTTAGTCGATGATTTCGAAAACGCGGTTATGCGCCGCAAATATATCTCGGAGGGTCGGAGGATTTTAGAATACCGCGACCGGCAAGTGGAATTAATTTTGAAAAGCGCCAAGCTGGTCCGTTTCGGCGGCTTCAATGTCTTGGCGGTCAATTCCCCGGTTTTTCGGAATGAGATCGGCCATATTCTGGCCAAACGCAAGCCTCCATTTGGAATAATCTGGCGGGAGGAGAAAGACAGAATTCATATTTCCTTGCGGGCAATTAAGCCCTTTAATCTCCTGAAATCGTTGAAAAAAGAAGGGCCTGCCGGCCATCCCCAGGCAGCCGGCATTGCTCTTCCCTCGGGTGCACCTTTGCCCTGGAAAGAGGTAAAATCAAAGCGCAAGTCATAAATTGCCATGCCCAAACAGACAATGTTTGAAAGTAAAATAACCGTGCATACCGACGGCGGCTCCCGCGGCAATCCCGGGCCGGCGGCCATCGGCGTGGTCATCGGCGGCAAGGAGTACGGCGAGTATGCGGGAGTTAAGACCAACAACCAAGCCGAGTATATGGCGGTGAGATTCGCGTTAAAAAAGATGAAGCAGATGCTCGGCAAAAAGAAGACCAAAGAAACGGAAGTGGATTTTAAGATCGACAGCGAACTGGTGGTCAAGCAATTGAACGGCCAGTACAAAATCCTGGAGCCGGAACTTCAGCCGCTTTTCCTGGAGATCTGGAACGCGCGGCTGGATTTTAAAAAAGTGGTTTTTGAGCATGTGGTCCGCGCGGAAAACAGGGCTGCGGATGCCTTGGTTAATAAGATTTTGGACCGGGAAGCCCGGTCTTGGCGCTAAGTTGATTTATTCTGTGGTTTTGGTATAATGCAGACGCTGGTAATCCAGGCGATCGCCCAGCTCCAGTTTTGCTAATAGCGTCAATAAGTAGCCTCGAATAAGATAGATTGGTTTGCTTTCTGTATTGGAACGTAGTTAGCAAAACTGGGGCTGGGAGGAAAGTCCGGACACCATCCCGACTTTAGTCGGGATAAAATAGTAGCGGCTAACAGCCGTCGTGCGTAAGCATAGAGGTGCGAGCAGAAACGTTCCGGTCCGAAAGGACTGGAAGAGCCCCATCCCAAGCTAGTTGGCTCAGCTCCGCTATAGGGATAAAAAAGCGGGGATGAAACGGCTAAATCCTTACTGGGTGCAAGGCCGTGTCTTTCGGCAAGCTCAGGACTAGTCCCGAGTGAAACCGAGGGAAGTGCCGCATACCCTGAATTTATTGAAGGGTTGAGCCCGCGAGTAATCAAGGGCCCAGATAAATGATCGCGCCGGTTTTGTCTGCCGCAGGCAGCCACAAAACCGAGCGTCTCGCCGAAGCCTTGCGAAGGCGGACCCGCCTCCGTTCAGGAAACTCCGGCGAGGTTCTCGATTTTGCGACGCCTACGGCGGGCAAAATCGGAACAGAATCCGGCTTACGGATTGCCAGCAAGTCAAAGACCGCCCGCAAGGGTGGTTTTTGAATTCAAGAGTGATAATATCTGTTTATGCGTCGTATCTTGGAATATAGATTTTTTAACCGCCCCACACCGCAGGTGGCCAAGGACCTCCTCGGCAAGTTTTTAGTCCGACCAATTGGTCGCAGAAATGTTGCGCTGATGATTACCGAAACCGAGGCCTATGACGGTTTTAAGGACAGGGGCTCACATGCGCACCGCGGTCGGACCAAAAGGAATTGGCCGATGTTCGGGCCGCCCGGACATTGGTACGTGTATTATACTTACGGCACGCACTGGATGCTCAACATAGCCACACGGGAGACGGGCTATCCCGGTGCGGTGTTAATTCGCGCAGGTTCCTTATTCTCTAATTCGCGCGAATTAGAGAATAAGGACTTAGTTAACGGTCCTGGCCGTTTAACCAAAGCATTAAAAATCACCGGCGCTTTAAACGGCAAGCCGGCAGTGCCAAGGAGCGAACTGTGGATTGCCGCCTCAAATCCTTTGAGGCGAGCCTCTCGCCTCGCTCAGCGCGAGTCGGAGCGGGCGCCCCGATTTGTCGGGGCGGGAAGACAGCGAAAATTGAAAATTAAAAAAGGGCCACGGGTGGGCATTGCTTACGCCGGTCCATACTGGGCCAAGCGCCACTGGCGCTTCTGGATTAATAAATCCACAAGCTAATCAGCTAATGAAGCTAGCGAAGCTAACGAAGCTAGTTGATGAAGCTAAATCGGTCTATCCGGTCGAATCGTCTCGATGATGCCCAGTTTGCGCAGTACATAAAGAAGACCAGTGAGAATTATTGCTGTGGTGGCGGCAAATTCCAACATACCTATCCCGGCCATGGTGCCAACCGCTGCCGTTGCCCAAATGACCGCGGCGGTGGTTAGACCATGTACCCGCTCTTCGGTTTTAATGATTATGCCCGCGCCCAAGAAGCCGATGCCGACCACAATATTGGCAATGACATTCAGAAAGCCGGCATTATCGGATATAACACTTGGTACGTTCTCGGCCGTGGCGACGATGTAGGGGAGGTTGAGGCCGATTATGGCAAAGGCGGCCGCCCCGCCGGCTACCATAATGGACGTGCGGATGCCCGCTTCTTTGCCGACTACCTCCCGCTCCCAGCCCATAAGCGCTCCAAGTAATATGGCTACGACCAAATTAAGGAACATTTGAGAAAATTCCATCATTGCATTATGATAACAAAAACGATACCAATATACTAATTTTGCTAATGATACGAATAGATACTAATAATTCGTATTATTTGCATAATTCGCACGCATTTGTATATTAGTATCACGTTAAGCATGCGTACAGCGATTCAAGATATCCCCAAGAATATAGGCGAGGCCGTGGAGCTCTACGGCTGGGTTAACGCCCGGCGTGACCACGGCAAGATCATTTTCATTGACTTGCGTGATAGGAGCGGGCTGGTGCAGGTGGTTCTCACGCCAGAGATCAAGGGCGCATCGGATCTGCGCCTGGAATATGTGATCAAAGTTTCCGGCATGGCCAAAGAACGTCCGGCAAATATGGTGAATCCCGATCAGCCAAACGGCAAATATGAGGTGGAAGCCAAGGAACTGCAGACAATAAGCCGGGCGGCGGAGATGCCCATCCCGGTAGATGGCGACGGCTATGATATCAGCGAAGAAATTCGCCTTAAATACCGCTACTTGGACTTGCGCCGGGAAAGGATGCAGCGCAATTTGCGCCTGCACCACGAAGCCGCTCAATTCATCCGCAACTATCTTACGGACAAAGGCTTTTGGGAGGTAGAGACGCCGATCCTGACCAAGACCACGCCGGAGGGCGCCAGGGACTTTCTGGTGCCGTCGCGTCTCCAACCCGGCAAGTTTTATGCCCTGCCGCAATCGCCCCAGCAGTACAAACAGCTCTTAATGGTTGCCGGCGTGGAGAAATATTTTCAGATAGCCCGCTGTTTCCGGGATGAAGACCCGCGGGCGGACCGTGCTTACGGCGAATTCACCCAGCTGGATTTGGAGATGTCCTTTATAACCCAGGAGGACATCTTGCAGTTGGCCGAAGATCTGTTTACCAAGCTGGCCCAGATGGTCTTTCCGGAAAAGAGAATAACCCAGACGCCCTGGCCGCGGTTGTCGCACAAAGAAGCCGTGTCCAAATACGGCAGCGACAAGCCGGATCTGCGCAAGGACAAGAAAAATCCGGACGAACTGGCCTTTGCCTGGGTTCTGGAATTCCCGCTTTTTACCGAACAATTAGCCACCGACTTTTTCCATGGTTCCGGCTCGGCCAAATTCGCCCCGTCCCATCACAT
>JBBUAX010000017.1:0-10221 GCA_038058515.1 Patescibacteria group bacterium | reverse complement strand
GAGAAATTTAGTTCGCTCAACACGAAAAAACACCGCCCAGCTCGCAGTTCGCGTGCACTCGGTGTTTTTTCTTTTCGCTCGCTAATTTCTACCTCGCCTCCGCTTATGGTTCCTGCGGAGAGCAGGCCTACGCTTCGGGCATGCGGTATAATTAAAGATATGGTTTTTCGCGGGTTCACAAAGAAAGCGGCGGAAATTTTACGGCGCGGCGGCATCGGGGTCGTGCCCACGGACACGATTTATGGCATTTCTGCTTCGGCATTTAATTCTAAAGCGGTAATGCGCGTATATCGCCTGCGCCAGCGCGACTTGAAAAAACCGATGATAGTTCTTATCGGCTCAGTGGCTGATTTGAAAAAGTTCGATGTGCACCTACTACCTACTACCTACCACTTACTCACCAGATTCTGGCCGGGCAAAGTGAGCATTGTTTTGCCCTGTGCCGCCAAAAAATTCTTCTATCTCCACCGAGGTACGAACTCCTTGGCTTTCCGCCTGCCGGCTTATCCGGCCTTGCGGAAACTTCTCGCGCAAACCGGTCCCTTGATTTCCACAAGCGCCAATCCAGCCGATAAGCCGTCGGCTAAAACCATAGCCGAAGCCAAAAGATATTTCGGCAATGAAGTTGATTTTTATGTGGATATTGGCCGGCAGGATTCGCCACCGTCAACACTGATCGCGGTAAGAGGCGGGAAGATGAAGGTTTTAAGAGAGGGAGCAGTCAAAGTTAGAATCTAGAACTTAGGATTTAGTGAGTAATCGCCAATAATGCGAATCTTGAGTAATAATACGAATCTTGAATTTGGCGCTCAACTGAATGTCGCCAACTTCTTCGCAGGACGGGTTGACGATATCAGGTTGTATAACCGCGCCCTTAGCGCCGCAGAGATAAAAGCCATTTATGGACGTGCTATCACGCGTGATAGCAATCCAAATTAGTCCACGCCACGGCCTTGCTGGCGAAGTTACGACTTGCGATGTCGTTAGGATAGACTTATGCTCTCAGCGCCGCGGAGATTAAGGTAACTTATGATGCCACCAAATAGTT
Source organism: Patescibacteria group bacterium (assembly GCA_038058515.1). GTDB lineage: Bacteria > Patescibacteriota > Minisyncoccia > UBA6257 > 2-01-FULL-56-20 > JBBUAX01. The sequence goes on along the minus strand of JBBUAX010000017.1, from coordinate 9,173 downwards.
TATAGAACATCCGTGTATCAACTGCCTGACTTGAAAAACGTTCCCGGATTAATTCATGGCTTCTCGGATATTGCCGACGGCAACATGGCTTTTACTTGGGGAAAGGCCGGGGAGGTAATTGAAAATCGCAAGCGGTTTTTGAATAAACTGGGGGTGCCGCCGGAGAGGGTAGTGGTAATGCAAATAGAGCACGACTTGGATATTGTGGAAGTCGGGGCGAGTCATGGCGGCAGGGGAGTTTTCAATTCCGAAGAAAGCATCAAAGCCGACGCTTTTTTCACTAAAGATGCCAACTTGTTTCTTTTTCTCTTGGTCGGTGATTGCCTGCCGGTTATATTTTGGGAAAAAGGAACCGGGGCATTGGCTTTGGCGCACATAAGCTGGATGAACACTAATCTGGATTTTGCCGGAAAGATAGTGAAATATTTTGAAAACCTCGATATTGTCCCGGGTAAACTGCAAGTATTTATAGGCCCGGGCATCCATAAGGAATCTTATATATTTCCCAAGGAGGTCATTCAGAATCGCGGTTTGACTTGGCGGGATTTTCTCCTGCCGCAAGCGGACGGCCAGATAGCCGTTGACCTTGTGGGCGTGAACATTACTCAACTGGAGCGATGTGGCGTGCGCCGGGATAACGTCTGGGTAAGTCCGGTTGATACCGCCGCCGACAAGAATTTCTTTTCCCATTACCGCGCGCGCCAAACCGGCGAGACGGAGGGGCGGATGGCCATGGTGGTGGGCAGGAAAAGGTAGTGCTATAATTTAAGCGATGACCGAGGACAAGGGCGAGGTTCATTTTTTCTTGGGGGTTCTGGCACTTATCCTGCTTTTGAATTTCTTTGTGTTTCTGCCGTATCTGAGCGCCATACTCATCGCCGCGGTTTTTGCCATAATTTTCCGGCCGCTTTATGAGCAGTTTTTGAAAATAACTTTCGGCGGCGAAGGCGTGGCCGCCCTGCTTACAATACTTACGGTGCTCTTCATAGTTTTGGCGCCGCTTATGTTTTTCAGCATCCAGATTTTTCAGGAGGCCTCGAATCTATATTTTCGATTGACGGACACAGGCACCACCCAGAGCTTGCGCGTATTGGAGCAGTATTTTTCAAAATATATGCCCGGGATTTCCCTGAATTTCGGCGAATACCTGAAGTATGCCTTGACCTGGCTCCTGGAGAACCTCGGGGTTGTTTTCTCCAGTTTGGCCCAGGTGTTTCTTACGGTGTTTTTGGGCATGGTCGGGATGTATTATCTCCTGAAAGACGGGCCGAGATTTTGGGATAAAATCGTGTCGCTAATTCCGCTGGAAGAACGTTATGCGCAAATGATTGCCAATCGCCTGGAGACGACAGTGAATGCCGTCATCAAGGGCTCGCTTATGACCGCGGTTATTCAGGGCATAGTGGCCGGCATGGGTTTCTGGATTTTCGGCGTGCCTAATCCGGCGTTTTGGGGCTCGTTTACCGTTTTGGCGGCGCTGGTGCCTGCCGTCGGCACATCATTGGTTGTTGGGCCAGCGATAATTTATCTGTTTCTTGTTAATCAGGCAGGCGCCGGCTTCGGACTTTTAATTTGGGGCATGGTCGCGGTCGGACTCATAGATAATTTCCTTTCCCCGCAGTTTATGCGCCGCGGCATCAAAATCCACCCGTTTCTCATACTCCTAAGCGTCCTCGGCGGAATAACTTTCCTGGGACCGATAGGATTTTTGGCCGGACCGCTTAGCTTGAGCTTGCTCTTTGCGCTTCTGGATATCTATCCGCATCTGGTAGCCAAGCACTAGAACCGTATGCCGCGATAGCGCTCGGATTGCCCCATGACCAAACTCTCTCGTTCCAAAATTGACTTGTTTTTGAAGTGCCCGCGCTGTTTTTGGCTGGATGTGAAACACGGGGTAAAACGCCCGCCGCCGGCGCCATATACCATTAACTCGGCGATTGATTATCTCTTAAAGCAAGAATTCGATATTTATCGGGAGAAGGGCAAACCGCACCCGATAATGGTTAAAGCCGGCATAGACGCCGTGCCGTACAAATCCGAGCATTTAAATACTTGGCGGCATAATTTCACCGGTGTCCAGCACCATTATGAACCCATGGATTTCCTGGTCTTTGGCGCGGTGGATGATGTTTGGGTGAATCCGCAAGGGGAGCTAATGGTTGTGGATTACAAAGCCACTGGCGCCCGCCAACACCAGGTTTACGACGACTACAAGCGGCAGATGGAAATTTATCAGTGGCTTTTGGCGCAGAATAAATTTAAGGTTTCGCCCACGGGATATTTCGTATTCGCCCGGGTGAATAAAGCCAACGGGTTCAGTCCGCCGGCTGGCGGAGAGCCCGTTTTGTCTTTCGATATATTCGTGGAGCCGTATAGCGGCGATTATGGCTGGCTGCCTGGCGTTCTGGCCCAGGCCAAGGGAGTTTTAAATGAGAAATCCGCACCGGCGCCCGGAATAGATTGTGAATATTGTCATTATCGTGATTCTGCGCGCGCGGCGATTGTTTGAAGGTTTATAATTGAGTTGTGTTTACTATAAGCAAGCCCAAGACATTCCACTGGACGTATCACAGCCGAGCCAAGATGGCTTTTTATCGTTTATCCGAAGCCCGGGTCAAGCGCGTTCTGCATTTTCCGAAGCGCACGGAAGAAGGCGTGGCGCCCAAGACCTGGGCGGTGATGCAGCCCCCTTTCGTTAAAACTACGGCGGGCAAGCCCGCCTGGAGTCAGGAGATATGGGTTATGTATCAAGACATAGGCAGTAAGCGCAAAATCATAAGTGCCTGGCGTTATCCGGGAGTGAGCAAGCCGCGGAGCGAGACCACCAAGAATTTCCTGGAACAGGAATATGCCAATTATGTAATATCCGAGGATAGAAAGAAGGAAGAACGCAAAAAGTTTCGGACGAAAATGACCAAATCCAAATGGTTTCGGAAACCCTAATTGTGCGCATCTTGTGAGTTATTTGATGCCGTTTTCCTTATAAATCAATATAAATCAGGCCTTTTATAGCTGGGCTGGATATTTGACGCCCGCCCCGTTCCGGGTGTAGATTTGTCATTACCGTTGTACCTTGACGCTTTTGTGGGTGTGCTCCAGAAAATAGGCGGGGTTCTTGTTTGCTGGGGCTATCGGTAAGAGCTTCCCTCCGGGGCCTGAACCGATAATGTCGGTCAAAAGCCGGCATCACCCTTACCCATATGGGGGCGAGTAGACGGGCAGTGGCCACGTGAGCAGCCTCACGAGCCACATCCACCGTGGCCACTTTCTCGTCCAATGCCCCCTCCAAGAAGGATGTGGTGTGGCATTGCGTCGCACCTGCGACCAAGGCAGACAGAGCCGTCCGGGATAGCAGCGGGTTAGCCAACCCCCTGCGACTGGACAGGACTCTCGGCACCTCCGCGCCCCGCGCGCTCGCTGGCTTCGCCGCGCGGGATATCGCTGGTCTGCCAAGGCAGTACTCGCAGACCAAGGGCTTGCTCGCCTCCCCCGGGTTCGTACCGGCTCGAGGACAAAGCCCGTGCGCCCAAGCGCACCACATCCCCATTTTTCGTTGGGGCTCCAGCACGTGTGTTGGAGCCCTCCGTTTTTTTAGGACATAACACTAATTAGTGAGATGCGAGTTCGGGGTGGATTTTAGATACCGACTTTTTATTAACACTTTTCCGCGATCGCGGAAAAGTGTTAATATTATGTCAATGAGTTTAACTAATGAGTTTAACTGACGACCTATTGGTTATCCTGACCGATTATTCCGGCGGGTACCGTCTAATGCGGTCGCGGATTTCCGGTTATCCGTCGCGGGATGGTGATGGGCCATCGCTGCAGAAAGCGTCCGACAACACAATCCGCGTAACCCTCTCCAGATTAAAGAAGAAGGGGCTTATAGAGAACAATGGAAGATTGTGGAGAATAACTAAGCGCGGCTTGGATTATGTATCGTCGAAAATACACATATCTGCGCCACGCAATTCTTCGACGCTTAATCGGCGTGTTCCTAAAAATATGATTGTCGCCTTTGACATCCCGGAGATTTACAAAAAGAAACGGATTGGCTGCGGGCGGAGTTGATTTTTTTGAATTTTGAAATGTTGCAAAAGAGCGTGTGGTTTGGTCCCGCTCCACTGCCAGATAAGTTCGTAAATTCACTTGGTAGACTGGGGCTTTTACCTTATATCAAGTTTTTTGAGGCGAAAGAGGCAGATGTTATTTGATTTGATATTATTTGATCTTTGGAAGAAGCGGTATCGTAAATGAAGTAGTACGGCGTTTATTAACAAATTCTCGCGATCGCGAAAATTTGTTAATAAGAGTTAAAATATTAACACAGCATATCACATGCATTTTGGTAAGATAATATAGTGAGATATTTCTTAATCATTGGGGTTTTGATACTTGTCGGCGGTTTGGCTATTATTTGGCTAGGCGCCAAAGACCAGCCGTATAATAATCTGCCCGGCGAAAACAGCGCCACCCAGGAAACTAAAATGATAATTTTAAGTCCGGCGTTTAAAGAAGGGGATAGGATTCCGGCTAAATTCACCTGCGAAGGCGGTGACATTAATCCGGAATTGCACATTCAGGGCGTGCCGGATAATGCCAAAAGCTTGGCTTTAATAATGGACGACCCGGACGCGCCGGCGGGCACGTGGCTGCATTGGACGGTGTGGAATATCAACCTCAAGACGGCGGTGATCAAAGAAGAAAGTGTGCCGCCGGGTAGCGTGGAGGGCATAACCAGTTCTAAGGATATTGGCTATGGCGGTCCCTGTCCGCCCGCTTCGCCCAAGCTCCAGCGAGGCGAGCCGCCGGGGAATCCTCATCGCTACTATTTTCGGCTGTATGCGCTGGACGTGATGCTGGATTTAAAAACCGGCGCAAGTCGCAGTGAACTGGAGCAGGCGATGGCCGGACACATTGTTGCCCAAGCGGAATTGATGGGCACGTATGGAAGGTAAAAAGTAAAAAGGAAAAGGTAAAAATTGAGGAAGCAATTTGCTGTGTAGGTTTAAATCATGTCAATCGCGCAAAAAATGTTTAATTCGTATCCAAACTTGGTTAGTTTACTTTTGCGTGTAGGTCTGGCTTTTGTTTTTATTTATGCGGCCGTTGCTTCTTTGACCGCGCCGGAAAACTGGATCGGCTATATACCAATTTTTGTGAAAAATATTTTAGGTACTTATCAATTTTTGTTCCTCAAGCTTTTCTCCGTGGGAGAAATCATTTTGGCGCTATGGCTTCTATGGGGGAGATACGTAAAATACGCAGCGATTATTTCATTTTTACTTCTCGCCGGGATGATATTGTTTAACCTTGCGGTTCTGGATGTCGTTTTCCGTGATGTCGGTCTGGCCTTGACGGCGCTGGCGCTGTTTGTTTTAAGCCGTTCGGAGGTTTAGCTATCAATGAAAAGTTAGTCAACCATGTATGGCTGTTTTATTAACACTTTGACGATCGTCAGATTGTTAATAACTGCGCCTTTGTTGATGGGACTTGACGGGTTTGGAGGTCTTATGCTATATGTAAACCATCGTTCTTCGACAACAGAATATTATCAAGAGTGAGCCGAGGGCACTGGCCCGATGACGCTCCAGCAACCTGCCACAAGGTAAGGTGCTAAATCCAGCCCTCCGGGGGAAGATAATGGCCTGTTGTCGCTCACATACATTCGTACGTAGTCGCAACTCGTAGTTTCAACTTGCCAAGAACATCCGCCCCGCGTGGATGTTTTTGGTTCTGTTGCGTGGTTGGGCGGCGAGAGCAATCTCGCCGCCCGGAGGAGCACCAAAGGAGGTGCGGTATGTTTACCAAAGAGGAAGCGGTCAGGGCCGCGAAAGAACGGGCCGATGTCGCGGAGCGCAGAGAGAGAAACACCTTTAGAAAACTGAAGAAAGTCCTAGATTCCAAGCTTCAACTACAGCTTCAGAGCCGCAAAAGCCCGGGTGCACCACGTGCCTCAGTTTGTGTTCCTACAGGGACTTTCTCACCCAGAGTCGAGGAGCTTCTCCGAGAGTACTACCGTGGGTTTGGATGGCAATGTGGCATTGAAATCCACGTACCCTTTGGGTACAGGTATGAGTCTGTTGTCTATGTTGAGCTCAGGTAGTACCTACAGCAAAGAGTGTCTGGGATAATCCTGCCTGCCCGCGGTGGGGACAAGTAGCCACGCTCTCGATGTCTCTTACCCAAGCCGAGCGGCGAAAATCCTCATCGGCGCAGGCCATTGTTCACTCTAACCGGAAGGGGGTTGATAACTATGTCGAAAACGGCGAGGTGGATGCACCTCGCCGTTTGCTTTATGATTACTACTTTCGGAACATTCTAATGTTCTCAAGAACATTAGAATGTTGTCAATATTGCCTATGTGTCCTTAACAAATTCCGCGGCCGCGGAAATTGTTAAGAACGGTTTTGCAGCTTTAATGCACCGTTTTTATACGCGTTTTATACGCTGTCTGTATTTACTGTCCGGTTGCGCGATCGCGCAACCGGACAGTAAATCTATTCGCGATTACTCCTTCTCTTTCTGCTTTTGTGCTGCTCTCATGTCGCACCGGGCAGGTTATGCACATAGGGTGTGCGGTGTATACTGGTGTATAATATAAACATGAGACGAGCCGCCCAAATTCAGAATATCCTAAAAACAAGATTAAGGTATTGGGCGAGCCTCGCCTTTGATTTAATATATCTATGAAAGGATTTGTGCAAAGGCGGGGTGTAGCTACATTCACGTTAGATGAGGGTAGGTGTCCGCGCTGGCTTTTTGAGCGCATGGTCAAGCTCGGCCGGCAGATGGTGCGCGCGCTAATCGCGGAAATGGGGCCGGATGAGTTTATAAGGCGCATCAGCGACCCGGTTTGGTTTCAGTCCTTGGGCACGGTGCTGGCATTCGATTGGAATGCGAGCGGTTTGACTACCATTTTGACTGCCGCGCTTAAAGAAGCCATCCGCCACGAAGAGCGGGATTTGGGTATTTTCATCTGCGGCGGCAAGGGCAAGACCTCGCGCAAAACGCCGGAGGAGATAAAAACCTGGGGTGAACGCTTGGCTTTGCCCGGCGGCGTAGTTTCCAATTTGACTTACAATTCCAAGATGGCCGCCAAAGTGGATTCGGCTCTGATCCAGGATGGCTACCAGATCTATCATCATTCCTTTTTCTTTTCCCGCTCCGGAAGTTGGGCCGTTGTCCAGCAGGGGATGAATACGGAAACGGCAACCGCGCGGCGCTACCACTGGTACTCGGATACTACGCGGATTAACGCGGACGACTTCAAGCCGCAGATTCACGCGGATAACTCTTTTGATTTTGTTCAGGAACCGCACCGGGGCATTGTATCGGAAAACATACTGCCATCCGTGCTTAATATGACCGCCAGAAAAAGCGTGGCCAGTCGTGATATGAGCGTGGAGCTTTTATCCGGCGGCTACCGCAGCTTGATGAAAGATATAACCGTTTTGCGCAGACACAGCTCACATCTGGTTAAATCCCTGACTCTTCAGAACAAACAAGGCCAGCTTTTCACCCTTGCGGAGTTCGCGCCGCGGGAATTTCATACTCATCCGGTAGTGCGCGAGAGTTTCACAGAGAGCAAGTATCTAGAGAAAATTTTAGCCAAGCTTACCAATGAACAGCCGCAAAACTATGAAACCTTATTGGCCAGCCAAGGCGTAGGTCCCAAGACCATTCGCGCCCTGTCCCTGGTTGGCGAGGTAATCTACGGTGCCAAACCGTCCTATGAAGACCCGGCGCGCTACGGTTTCGCTTTCGGCGGCAAGGATGAAACGCCCTATCCGGTGGATAGACCGACTTACGATGAGGCCATAAGGATTTTGAGCGCGGCCGTGGCTAAAAGTCATATAGATGCTCCGGATAAGCGCAAAATGCTCAACCGCCTGAAGCCCGGAACCGATATCCCCAGAATGTCTTGACTTAACCGAGGGCTTCTGTACACTTAGCAATTATCACCATGTCAGTAGTTACATCACAAAATATGAGTTGGCTGCTTTTCGGCATCTACTTTATTAAGACCAATTTCGGGTTGGGAGGCCTTATGTGTCGGACTAAGTTGTAAAGCGTTAAGAAATCAAGTTTGTCCAAAGGCCTCCTAACCCGGGGGCTTTTGCAGTTTATGCGGTTTGAAAACTGGTCGTTCGGAAATTATCAGTTTTCAGATCACATAGTGTGGTCTGGGCTCGTTGACAAGGGGGAGTTATGCAACAAGGTACGGTGACTCCGGGGAAGCAGGCGATTGAGCGAATCTGTGCGCTCAGAGGGACGGTGGGGGAGCGAATTCTGGAAGAAATCGCTCATCCTACCTCGCAGCCGATGCGTCACCAACGGCATTTCGGAATGTGGATCCACCCATGGATGGTGCTCGGTTATGAAACCCGTAGGGGCGTCGTGGTTGTGAACAGTGCCACTCGCGTCCCGCTCTTACTCGAGCGGGGACTCGGAGTGAGAGAGGAACTGCGGACCCTTGTCATTCAAGAGGTTCCGGGTTGCCGGCTTTCGCTCAAGCCCGTGAGCAACAGCAATGGCGTTCTCGTTCTTCGAGTCGGAAGTGAGATGTGCGATAACCGACTCAAGAGTTTCGCCACTCAAATTGTGGCCACTTTCGTGGTTCACGGTTCCGGCTGGCAAAACCGCAAGGGGAGAGTTCTGCCGGAGCCGTACGGCGACAGGGTTGATCCCGTCGCGAAAGCGAAACGCGAGGCCAAAAAGAGGGTAAGGCGGTCGAGAAGCGCCGAAAGCTACGACAGATATATGGGTCTCTGGTAGTCACCGCTACTGTGTTGCTGGATTCAGGGGGAACCGCGAGGTCTGACACAACGTCGGACTGATGACCGGTTCCCGCTTCTTTTTTAAGGACATTTGGGTTAGATTAATAAACGTGCATACTTATCGCACCAGATTCAAGAAGGAGATCGTGGCGGAGTTCCTGCCGCCGCTTGGACGCAAACCCAAAAAGAACAGGGTGATTATTTTATGTGGAGGTCATCCTGGAACGCCCAGTAAGCCCCAAATCGTAGAATTCTGGGCTAAAAAGGGATACTGGGTTTTCAACCCTCGTTATCGCGGCTCCTGGGAGAGTAGCGGCACATTTCTTAAGTATTCGCCGGAAAAAGACATATTAGATGTTATTGGCGAATTGCCAAAGGGATTTCGGGTTATGA
>JBBUAX010000016.1:0-21250 GCA_038058515.1 Patescibacteria group bacterium | reverse complement strand
GACGGCTCGGTGTTTATCGCCGGTCCGGACAAGGACAAGGCGGAGCAAGCCGCGCAGGAAATTAGGATGCTTACCCGGGAATTCAAAGTCGGAGAAATGGTGGACGGTCGGGTGGTTAGAGTCCTGGACTTCGGCGCCATTGTGGATCTGGGCGGGGGCGCGGACGGCATGATTCACGTTTCCGAACTCAAGAGCGGTTTTGTAAAAAACGTGGAAGAAGTAGTACATGTCGGCGATTTGGTGAAAGCCAAAGTTATCCGGTCAGAAGAAGGCAAGATCGGTTTGTCGCTTAAGCAAGCAGAACCTAAGTAATTTTCATTCCTGTGGTAAAATTGGGGCATGGTCGAAATTTTTAGCCAGTCGCCTTTTGTGCGCAATTCCCAGGTGCCGGAGGAGAAACTCGCCTTGGGCGATGCGCCGGCAGTTCCGCCGCCTCCGCCAAGTTCGCTGGAGGTCATAATCCGGACGATGGAGTCGGATGTTGCGGAGATGGGCAAGACCGGCCGGCTGACCCGCACGCCGACGCTAATTGCCGCAACCCCGCCGTCTCCAGAGAAGAGATCCCTGTTTTGGATATGGTTTTTGACCGGCGTTTTGGGTACGGCGGTGCTTTTTTTCGGCGGATATTTCTTACTGCCCTTTGTATTGAACATAATAGAACAAACACCGCCGGTCGCGCCGCCTACAGCTCCACCCACAGTTCTGGTGCCGGCACCGACTTCAACCACCCCGGTATTTCTGGGACATCAATCCTTTTTCCGGCAGATGGCGGACGATGTTATAAATATTAATCCCGGCGTGACTTCCGAGCCACGCACCACCGACCAACAGATCAAACTTCAGTTGCCGAATATAAACATCAATTCCAAACTGATCGAAGTGGTGATTTATACCGCGGAGGGGCAAGCCTTGGCCTGGACCGATTTCTTGCGGGCGAAGGGTTTTACTGTGCCGGACGCTGATTTTTGGCGTGGGCGCTTGGAACAGGACTTCACTTATTTTATGGAGCGTGATGCCACCGGCGCTTTCGCTTCCGGCTATGTGCTTAAGCTCCAGGCCGGGCAGTCCCCGCTCATTATTCAGCCGTCGCTTCTGCAAATGGAAAAAGATACGGCCCTGGCTAATCTATTTTTGAATCCGCCGGGCGAATCCAGCGGTGATTTCGCCGACGCCCAGATAAGCGGTCAGCCGGTGCGCGTTAAAAATTTCAAGAATAAAAATGCCGCTCTGGTTTATGGTTTTGCTTTCAACAAGTACCTGATTATCGCCACTTCCCAAAGCGGCTATCGTCTAGCCCTCTCTCGATTATAAACTAGTCAGCTATCCTTCAGGTTTGACGCTGGCCGTTTTGGTCGCGGCGGCAGTTTTGTGTTTCAAGGCGTTTAGGAGTTTCTTGTCTTCTTTGAGCCGTCCCCGCACGTTTTCAAAGCCGGTGCCGAGCTTTATCACTTCTCCGCCCGAGGCGGATCCGCCGTTGGCGGAAAACGTATAGCTGGCTCCGGACTTTTGGACCACGCCGTATTTGATGGCGGCATTCAGGACATCACCCTCGTAAGAAATGCCGGTGCCGAAGAGAATATCAAATTCCGCGATTTTGAAGGGCGCCGCCACCTTGTTTTTAACCACTTTGGCTCGGACCCGGCTGCCGTAGGTCTCGTCGCCTTTTTTGATTTGGGCGATGCGCCGGATATCAATGCGCACCGAAGCGAAAAACTTAAGCGCCCGGCCGCCGGGAGTGGTTTCTGGATTGCCGAAGAAGACCCCGATTTGCATGCGGATTTGGTTGATGAAAACGATGAGCGTCTGGGTCTTATCCGCGAGCGCGGTCAACTTGCGCAGGGCCTGAGACATCATCCTGGCCTGGAGGCCGATGAATTGTGCACCCATTTCCCCTTCAATCTCCGCCCGGGGCGTAAGCGCCGCCACCGAGTCCACGATAATCACCGAAATCATTCCGGAGCGCACCAAACTTTCCAAGATATTCAACGCCTCTTCGCCGTTGTCCGGCTGGGAAATCAAGAGCTCGTTTATTTTAACTCCCAGGCGCGAGGCATAGTCAGGGTCCAAAGCATGTTCGGCGTCAATGTAGGCCGCCTTCCCGCCTTGCTTCTGGGCTTGGGCCACCACATTGAGACACAGAGTGCTTTTCCCGCTGGCCTCCGGCCCGAAGACCTCAACTATCCGCCCGCGCGGCAGACCGCCCACGCCCAGGGCCATGTCCAGGGAAAAAGAACCGGTGGGAATTACGGCCACATCCACCTTCCGGGCATCGCCCAGTTTCATAATCGCGCCCTCGCCGAATTTTTCCTGAAGCGAGGCCAGCAGCAAATCAATCTCCGTTTTGCCGGCGGGCTTGTCTTCTTTTGATTTTGGAGAAGTTTTAGGCATGAATAAATTATAGAACTAGCTCTGTAAAAATGCGAGTCCAATCCTGTAAAACTAAAAGCTAACGAAGCTATAAGCTAAAAGCTATTGTACCGGCGCCGTCCCGTCCGCCGGTTTTAAATTGCGAATCACCTGTTTAATAACTTTTGTCTCCCCACCCAGGAATTTCTTGGCGGAGATTTCAATCATGTTTACGGCTGGTGTGAGCGCCACCCGTTTTTCCCAGCTGCCGTCGGGGTTCAGCCGGACCTGTTCCGAATTTATGTAAACCGCGTCGCTGCCCACAGCCCTGCCGCTTATAGTAATCGTTTCCTCTTCCACGGTGATGGCCGGTTCCGCCGGGTAATAAATTTGGAGCTCCGGCCTGCCCAGAATTTGCGGCAGGCGCCAGCCGACATAGATTGCAACAATGACGATTACGGCAATGATCCAGCCATAGCGCCTGGTTGGCCGGAGGGCGAAGCGGTTCTCCGGCAGGCGGTCGCGCTCCCCGGATTTTTTGAGTCCGGCGCTCTCTTCTAAAACACTCCACCATTCTTCAGTATCAAATTCCAGGATATGGGCCAGGCGGCTTAGGTAGCCGCGCAAATACGGCGCCGGCGGCAAGTTGCCGTACTCGCCGCGACTCAAATTTTCCAGGTGGTCCATGGCGATTCCGGAAAGCTCGGAAACGCGTCGCAAGGTCAGTCCGCATTCGCGGATTTTGTCGTTGAAGAGTGTGGAAAAATCCTTATCCATTGAAATCAGGTTGCTTGTCCAGATACACCTCCCGGGGCTTGGCGCCCTCGCCCGGCCCGATAATACCCCGTTCCTCCATTAAGTCCAAGAGGCGGGCGGCGCGGGCGTAGCCGACCTTAAGCCGTCGCTGCAAGAGAGAAGCCGACGCTTTCTTGGCCTGGCACACTACGTCAATGGCGTGGATAAGCAGTTCGTCATCATCGCCGCTGGCTTCGGTAAAGTCGAAAAGGCCGGGCGGTGCTCCGTTCTCGCCCTCGGTGAAGCTGAACTCTTCATACGATACCTGATTGTTCTCGCGGATGAAATCAGCCACCTTCCGGATTTCCTCTTCGGATATATATGCGCCCTGGATACGCTTGGGTTTGGAAAGTTCCGAGGACATAAATAAAAGGTCGCCGCCGCCCAGGAGTTTTTCCGCGCCGGACGCGTCCAAGATGGTGCGTGAATCTATCTGACTTGCGACCTGAAGGGCGATGCGGCTGGTGATATTGGCCTTAATAAGTCCGGTGATGACCTCCACCGACGGCCGCTGGGTTGAAAGCACCAGATGCAGTCCGGTGGCGCGGGACATTTGCGCGAGACGCACTATGGAGCCCTCCACCTCCCGCCCGTAGGAGGCCATAAGGTCGGCCAGCTCGTCCACGACGATAAGCAAGAAGGGTAAAGGATTATCTTTACCACCATTCTGATTGTAGCTAGTGATATCCCGGCTGCCGGCGCGCTGCAGTAAATCATAGCGCCGCTCCATTTCGTTTATCGCCCAGCGAAAGACGCCGATGGTTTTTTTGCTTTCGGTGATGACCGGGCTTACCAGATGGGGGATGTTTTCGTAGACGCTAAGCTCCACCCGCTTGGGGTCGATAAGAATGAGCTTCAGGGTGGCGGGAGAATTTTTGTAGAGCAGGGAAATAAGGAGAGAATGTATTAAAATCGACTTACCCGATCCAGTAGCGCCGGCTATTAAGAGATGCGGCATCTTTTCAATACTGGTGAAAAGCGGCTCGCCGGTAACGTCGCGCCCCAGGACAAAACCCAGAAGCCCGGCGGCGGCGAAATCCGGGTAGCTCATCAAGCTTCCCAGACGCACCACGGCCGCGGCTTTGTTCGGCACCTCAATGCCCACCAGGGATTTACCGGGAATCGGCGCCTCAATGCGGATAGGATGAGCGGCCAGGGCTAAAGCCAGGTCCTGGTTTAGGGCGGTAATGCGGGATAGCTTCATGCCCTCCGCCGGCTTCAGGGTGTAGCGAGTCACTTTGGGGCCGATGTTTATCTCGCCCATTTCCACCACGACCCCGAAGGATTCCAAGGTACGCTTAATGATATTGGCGTTGGCGCGCAGGTCTCCGGTTGTCGGCTTCTCCGTGGAAGATTTAAGCAGGTCTAAAGGCGGCGGGACATAATCCTTGAATTTGGGCAGAACCACTTTTTTGGATTTTAAGAAAGCCGGGATTACGGTGCGTACTTTCGCTTCTTCCGGTTCCTTGGCGGATTCTTCTTCGGCTTCGGCCTCGCCTTCTTTTTTGGATTCGCCCGTAACTACCGGTGCCGGCGCCTCTTCCTTTTTGGGCGCGCGCTCCGGCAGTTTGATGCGGATGGGAGCATTCAGGGTTATAAGCAGGGAGGCGATGAAAATCACCGAGTTCAACACGCCGCCGGCGACTTTGCCGAAAGGCACTTTGAGGAAGCCAAGAGTAAGTCCCAGCCAGCCGCCGCTGCCGGGCGAGAATATATCAATCAAGCCCAGAACCGAAAGAACCAGCCCAACCGCACCCAAGAGGGTCATACTCACCATGCGCTGCCGCTCGGAGATGAGGAACACTCCGGCAACGACGATCAAACTTAACGGCAAAACGAAATAGCCCCAGCCCAAAAGCCGGTCTAAGACAGCGTAGAGAAAGTTGCCGGCCGGTCCGGCGGCATGAAGTCCGGCCAGGATGAACAGGACGGCCAGGCCGACAAAAACAATCGCCCACACGCTCTTTTTGGTCTGCGGATGGAGGCGGTGGCCTTCTTTTAAGGTAGCTTGCGGCTTTTTGCCGTTTTTCTTGGCCATAAAGCAGCTAGAATTATGAATTAGGAATCATGAATTATGGAGACAAACGAAGAGGAGCGAAAGCGTGGGTACACCTTATATTGTCGCTCATTTTTTGAGGAGTTTCAAATAAGATTATAGAATTAGAGGTATGATCGCCGAGCAGATTTTCAAGGCCTATGATATTCGCGGACGTTATCCCTCGGAAATAAATGAGGCGACGGTCCGCGCCATAGCCAACGCCTATACCTACTTCCTTCGGCCGCGTGTTATTGTGCTTGGCCGAGACGTGCGTAAATCCGGACCGCAACTTATGCGCGCGGTAAAAAACGCACTCGTCCAAAGCGGTGTCAACGTAATTGATATCGGGGTGGTGCCCGTGGACACTTTTTATTTTGCGGTTGGGTATCTGCGCGTGGACGGCGGGATTTTCGTCTCCGCCTCCCATAACCCCCGGGAATGGAATGGGATGAATCTTGCGAGGCGCAACGCTCGACCCATATCTTCGGAATCCGGACTTCTGCGCATCAGGGACTTGGCAAAAAAAGGCGTCGTGGTGCGCGCTCGCCGACGGGGCAAAGTAACTAAAAAGAATATCCTTGACCAGCATCTGGATTTCCTCGGCCGCCGCTTTCCGATTGTGAACGCCCGGCCGACTGTGGCGGTCATCAACGGCAACTTCGGCGTGTCCGCGAAGTTTTTTGAAAGTTATGTGCGCCGGAATAAATTGCCGTTCCAACTTATCGGTTTAAACCACAAGCCGAACGGTAAATTTCCTAAGGGACCGCCCGACCCGCTTTTACTGGAGAATCGGCTGGAAACCAGCCGCTTGGTGAAGCGGACCGGAGCCGATTTGGGCATTGCCTGGGACGCGGACGGCGACCGGGTCTTCTTCATAGATGACCGGGGGAGATTTTTAGAAAGCTGTTTTGTCGGTGCGATCCTGGCCAGCGAAATTTTAAAACTTAATCCCAAAGGTGCGATAATAGTCGATACCCGAGTTATATATCCTGCGTGCGACGCAGTTAGGCGGGCGGGCGGGCGACTCATTGTTTCCAGGCCGGGAATGACATTGATTGCCGAGAGGATGCGTCGCGAGCGTGCGGTCTTTGCCAGCGAATTCAGCGGACATTTTTTCTTCCGGGAAGCTTTCAATCGCGACAGCGGTCTTCTGCCGGCGATACTCCTGCTTAATTTCATGTTCCGTCAAAAGAAAAAGTTGTCGGTTATCGCCGAGCCATTCTTCAAAAAATATTTTTTGTCCGGAGAGATAAATTTCCATTTGGCCAGTCAAGAAAATGCGCGGCATATCCTAAGCGCGGCGGAAAAGTTTTATAAGGGCGGCAGGAAAAATCATATAGACGGCCTATCCATGGAATACCCCGACTGGCGTTTCAATCTCCGGCCGTCCAATACCGAGGCGCTCCTGCGGCTGAATGTGGAAGCGCGCGACCGGACGGTGTTACGCAAACGAACCAAAGAACTGCGGCGGTTTGTTTTGAAGCATAGCCCGAGATAGGCCGCTATTTGCTGTGTTTTTTAGACGATTTGACCCCTGCCCGGAATACTGATATTTTAAGGCCAGCCAGAAGGTGGCTGCGGCTTCGGGTTATGGAAGGGGGTGATTCATCATGCCCGAGCAGAAACCGCTCTTCGTTGAAAAGTCGTTGGAACTCATGCGTGAGCTCATCCGGCTTGTTCCGGCGTTGAATAGTCGCGTGGAGCAGGCCAGGAGAAAGAGAATTCCGCTTGAGCCAGGGGTTGAAGAGTGCCTAGTCACCGCCTCTCTTCTCAAGGAGATGATCCGAGAGATGGAGGAAGAGGTAGGTCGAATAGTAGTGATCGACAACCACAACAACCAGCTGGCATAGGTGGAGGTGTCGCATGACCGGAGTAGAGCGTTCGTAAAGCGCCCGGCAGGACAAAATAGGTCCGCGGGCGCTTCGCTTTTTTTATTGACAGTCCGGGATGCGGGGGTTAGAGTACTTTAATATGATGCCGGAATTCAACAGTTCTTACGGACTCAAACTTACCTTGAACCAAGTGGTCGCGGAAATAATCCGTTTTATGCAGGCGGAGCCGCTTTTTAAATATAAGGTGACCATTGGCACCGACTCGGAATTACTTCGGGGCAGCCGAGCCGATTTTGTTACTGCAGTGGTCGTACATCGGGTTGGGAACGGCGGTCGCTATTTCTGGCGCCAGGCGGAAGTCGGCAAGTTCCACACTCTGCGCGACCGGATAATCAAGGAAGTTTTAATTTCGCTGGACCTGGGTAAGGCGACGCTTTTAGAATTGCGCAAGCTTTTGGGCGCGGACGGCCCCGGTGCCGCCGCCGTACCACAGTGGGATTTTGAAATCCATGTGGACATCGGCGAAAACGGCGAGACCAGAACAATGATTAAAGAAGTAGTCGGCATGGTCCGTGCCAATAACTTTGAGCCGATAACCAAGCCGGGCAGTTATGCGGCTTCCAACGTAGCCGACCGCCACGTGTAGGCGTTAAGCGACGCGAAATCAATGCGAATGCACGCGAATGACACGAACAAGATCATTTATCCGGAACTTTCCTATATAGTTACCGGCTTGTGTTTTGAAGTACAGAAGGATCTCGGCCGCTTCTCGCGCGAGCGGCAGTATTGCGATGTGCTGGAGCATAAATTGAAAAGCCGTGGAATTTCTTATGAGCGGGAGAAAATTATCACAGCAGGGGATGATGAAGAAATAAAAGGTAACCGCGTTGATTTTATTATAGATGGCAAGATACTACTCGAGGCAAAATCATTACCGTATACTACGAAACAAGATTATTTTCAGGCGCAGCGATATTTGAAAGCCACGAATCTTAAACTAGCAATGATAGTTAATTTTCGTTCGAAATATTTAAAGCCGAAAAGAATAGTTAATAATCTTATCTGATATTCGCGTTATTCGCATGTATTCGCGATTTGTTAGCGTCGCATAATAATGGACACTGTTGTTTTTGACATTGAAACCCAGAATTTTTTCACCGACCCGGAGGTGGGCTGGAACAACTACGACGCCCTGCGCCTTTCCGTTTTGGGTGTATATTCCTATGCCCAAGATAAATATATAAGTTTTGAGGAAGCAGAACTCCGGGAGGCACTGCCGATTTTCGAGGGCAGCGGCCAGCTGGTCGGTTTCAGCATCAGCCGTTTTGACCTGCCCGTTTTGAACCGCTATTTTCAGAAAATAGAGCCAAACTTCAATTTATTCGATAAACAGCGGCTGGACTTGTTGGATGAGATCGAGATGGCCACCGGCTGGCGGGTCAGCTTGGAACGCCTGGCCCAGGCCAACTTGGGCCGCGGCAAGAGCGGGCAGAGTTTTGAAGCCGGCAGCTTGTTCGCCGAAGGCCGGATGGAAGAGCTCAAGGCATATTGTCTTAAAGACGTGGAGATTACCCGCGCCCTTTACGAGCAATATAAAAAGGAAGGATATTTTTGGATTCCGGATAGATTAAGCGGTGAGCTGGTTAAGATAGAATTTAGACGCGGATTATTTGCTCCATAGAAAGCATGAAGAAAGTATATTTGGATTATGCAGCCACAACCCCCTTAGACAAAAAGGTGCTCCAGGCAATGGCGCCGTATTTTACGGCGCGCTGGGGCAATCCCGGCTCGCTCCACTCTTTCGGCCAGGAAGCGCTTGCGGCGGTGGATGGCGCCCGGGAAAAAATCGCCGGAATTTTGGGCGCGGACTTCCGGGAAATAATTTTCACCGCTTCGGCGACTGAGGCGAATAATCTCGCGCTCCGCGGCTCGATTCGCGGATTCACGCGGATGATAAGCGGATTAACGCAGAAAAATATCAGCGTAAATCAGCTAAAAATCAGCGTTGATCAGCGGCCGAGATTGATAATCTCGGCAGTGGAGCATGAATCGGTTTTGGAGACAGCCCGGGACCTGTCTCGCTTCGCGAGATCCCGCATAGCGGGAGACAAAGACGGCGTGGAGGTTGTGGTGGTGCCGGTGGATAAAACCGGCCGCGTTGATTTAAAGAAGCTCCAAGCGGCCCTGGACGAGCGCACTGTTTTGGTCTCGGTGATGTATGCCAATAATGAATTGGGAACCGTACAACCGATCGCCGAGATTGCCAAAATAATTTCTGATTTCCGGTCGCGAACTCCCAAATCTACTACCTACCACCTATTACCTACCACCTACCCGTTATTCCACACCGATGCCGTCCAGGCCTTCCAGTTTTTGCCGTGCCGGCCGCAGGAGCTCGGCGTGGATTTAATGACTTTATCCGGGCACAAGATTTACGGACCGAAAGGCATCGGCGTCCTTTACGTCCGCAACCTACTACTTACTACTAACTACTTACTACCTACTATGACTGGCGGCGGCCAGGAGTTCGGCTTGCGTTCCGGGACGGAGAATGTCCCGAATATTGTGGGACTGGCTCGAGCGATGGAGTTGTCCGACAAAATCCGCGGGCAGGAAGCTAAGAGAATTTATCTTCTGCGCGAGCGTCTGTGGCGCGGTCTTAAAAAAATTTTCCCCAAAGCGGAGACCAACGGAATCGCTATGAATTCCGGCGCTGGAAGTTCGGCAAGATATTTACCCAACATTTTGAACGTCTACCTACCCGGTCAATCGGCGGAGGAAGTGATTACGGTTCTGGATTTGAACGGCATTGCGGTTTCCGCCGGGTCGGCCTGCCGCAGCCGCTCCTCGGAGCCGTCCCACGTTCTCCGAGCTATGGGTCTGGCCGCTGGGCGCCTTAAATCCAGCTTACGTTTCAGTTTGGGGCGACCCACCACTTTTTCAGATATTGACACAACACTCGCGACTATTAGAAAATTATTCGGTAAAAACAAGAAACACTAACAATCATGAAAATCAACATCAGAAACGTTTTTAGAGTTGCCGGCGCATTGATCGTAGGCTTAGTCCTGGGTGCGGCTTTTTATCCGGGTTTGGCCAGCGCCGGCTTTTTAGGGGATTTATGGAATAGTTTTGTCGCGCCGTTCACTACTCCGGCCGAGCCGCCGGCGATGAATGGAGTTCCACCGGCATCCACCTCCACCGCGCCGAGCCTATCACCCACTCCGCCAGTCGTCCTATATAAACCGGCAATTGATTACGAACGAGCGGTGGTGGCGGCGGTGAAAAAGGCCTCGCCGGCGGTGGTGTCCATCATCGTATCTAAGGATGTGCCGATTGTTGAAAACTGCCCGATTGATCCCTTTGCGGACCTGCCGCCGGAATTCCGCCAATTCTTCGGCGGGGACGCGCCGCAGCTTTATGGTGAGTGTGAACGCGGTACCAAGCTCCAAGAAGTCGGCGGCGGCAGCGGTTTCATTATCTCCGCGGATGGCTTGATCCTCACCAATAAACATGTGGTTTTGGACGCCCAAGCGTCCTACACCGTTTTTACCAATGACGGCAAGAAATACACCGCCCAGGTTCTGGCCCGTGACCCGCTTCAAGATTTGGCAGTGGTGAAGATCGCCGCCAGCGGCTTAGCCACGGTGGAACTTGGCGATTCCAACGCACTAGAGCTGGGCCAAACGGCCATTTCCATCGGCAACGCCCTGGGCGAGTTCCGAAATACGGTTGCGGTCGGAGTTATTTCCGGTTTGTCGCGCACGGTAAACGCCTCCGGCGGGAGTTTTTCCGAGACCATTCGCGGCGTGATTCAAACCGATGCGGCTATAAATCCCGGCAATTCCGGCGGCCCGCTTTTGAACTTGCAAGGCCAGGTTGTCGGCATAAATACGGCGATTGTCTCCGGCGCGCAGAACATCGGCTTCGCTATCCCGATAAACGATGCCAAGCGCGCCATCACCTCGGTTAAAAAGAGCGGTGAAATTCAGACGCCGTTTTTGGGCGTACGCTATCGCATTCTTAACCAGGAATTGGCCAAGAAACTTAATCTGGCCGTGGACTACGGCGCACTTTTGGAATACGGTGAGAAAGAGCCGGCGATTACTCCGGATTCCCCGGCGGCGCGGGCCGGACTTCAAGTCGGCGATGTTATCTTGGAGATTGATGGTAAAAAGGTAGACGAAGATAATCCATTAGGCGCCATTATTTCCCGGCAGGAAGTAGGCGACACCGTTGCTTTGAAAGTGTGGCGGAACAATAATACTTTTATACTTAAGGCAACGCTGGCTAAGCGGCCGGTGGATTAATTGGATTAGCAATCTCTGGGGTAGTTTGCCAATCGGTGGAAGTGTGCTATGCTATAGTTACGAGAGTACGAAAATTCGTATATTCGTACATTTTCGTATTTCGTAGCCAATATGTCTGGTTTTCATCGTTTCACTATTAAAGCTCAGGAGGCGCTGCAGAGCGCGCAAGAATATGCGGCGCAGAAAAATCACGGCGAACTAAAGCCGCTGCATTTACTTTTGACCCTGTTGCGGGACGAGCAGTCCCTGGTCCAGCCGGTGCTTCTCCAGAACGGGGTTAACCTGGACAAACTGTACGAGGAAGCAGAGCGCCAGATTTCCCGCTTGCCGAAAATAATAACCGGCGGCGCCGTCGGCCAGTTGTATCTTTCCCAGGAACTGATGCGCGTTTTGGACCAGTCGGCCAAGGTGGCCGCCCAGCAAAAAGACGAATTCATCTCCTGCGAACACCTGCTTCTCGCGCTCTTGGACGTTCCCTCCGCGGCCCAAAAAATCCTTCAGGATTTCGGAGTGCGCCGCGAAGCGGTCATCCGCAGTTTGGCTCACTTGCGCGGTTCGGTGCGGGTGACCGACGAAACGCCGGAATCCAAGTTCCAGGTGTTCGAAAAATACGCCATAAATCTGACGGATAAGGCCAAGGCCGGGGAGCTGGACCCGGTCATCGGCCGGGAAGACGAACTGCGGCGCATGATCCAAATTCTTTCCCGGCGCACCAAAAACAACCCGGTTTTAATCGGTGAATCCGGGGTGGGCAAGACCGCCATTGTCGAAGGCCTGGCCCAGCGCATCATCTCCGGCGACATTCCCGAACCGCTTAAGGGCAAACAGCTATTAATGCTGGATTTGGGTGCGCTGATTGCCGGCACCAAGTTCCGCGGCGAGTTTGAAGACCGGCTGAAGGCCTTTGTCAAAGAGGTGAAAAACGCGGCCGGAAATATAATTCTTTTTATTGACGAGATTCATACTATCGTCGGCGCCGGAGCGGCGGAGGGCGCAATAGATGCTTCCAATTTGCTAAAGCCCGCGCTGGCCCGCGGCGAGCTTCACGCCATCGGCGCCACCACCACCCGCGAATATCAGCGCTACATTGAAAAAGATGCGGCGCTGGAGCGCCGCTTTCAGCCGGTAATCGTCGAGGAGCCGTCCATTGAGGATTCCATTGCTATTCTTCGCGGCCTCAAGGAGAAATACGAGATTCATCACGGTTTGCGCATCTCTGACGAAGCCATCGTAGAGGCGGTGAATCTCGGCGCGCGCTACATCACCGACCGCTTCTTGCCGGACAAGGCGGTGGACTTGATTGACGAAGCGGCGGCGGCCCGGCGGCTGGAATCCGAAAGCTTACCGACGGAAATAAATCGCTTGCGCAAAGACATTACCCGCCTGGAGGTGGAACGCCAGGCCTTAAACAAAGAGAATAAGGAAAAATCCAGTTCGCGGGTCCAAGAGATCGACGCGGAGTTGAGCAAGCTCAAGGAAGACAATGAAGAGTTGTCTTCGCGCTGGCGGGCGGAGAAGATGAAGTTTGAAACATTGCATCAGCTGAAGCAAAAGGTAGAGGGCCTGCGGCGGGAGGTAGAAGTGGCGGAACGCGAGGGCAACTTGGAACGGGTGGCGGAGATAACCTATGGCGAACTGCCTCAGGCCCAAAAGGACTATGATAATTACGAGAAGCGCCATTTCGGTTTGGGCAAAGCCAAAAGCCGCAAAGCCGCGGAGGAGCCGCGCTTCTTAAAAGAAGCCGTGGACAAGGAAGACGTGGCCGCGGTCGTATCCACCTGGACGGGAATACCTTTACAGCGGATGCTGGAGACCGAGAGCGAGAAACTCCTGAAAATCGAAGAGGTTATAGGCAAAAGAGTGGTGGGCCAGGACGAAGCCATCCGGGCGGTAGCCAGCGCCATACGCCGGGCGCGGGCCGGACTATCCGACCCGAATAAACCCCTGGGCTCCTTTATTTTTCTGGGACCGACCGGCGTTGGCAAAACAGAACTGGCTCGGGCGCTGGCCGAGTTCATGTTTAACGACGACAAGGCGCTGGTGCGCATCGATATGTCCGAATATATGGAACGGCACGCCACCGCCCGCCTCATCGGCTCGCCGCCGGGCTATGTCGGCTACGAAGAAGGGGGACAGCTCACCGAAGTGGTTCGCCACCGTCCCTATTCTCTGATTTTGTTCGATGAGATTGAGAAAGCCCATCCGGAGGTGTTCAATTTACTGCTGCAGATTCTGGACAACGGGCGGCTTACCGACAGCAAAGGCAAAACGGTGAATTTCAAAAACTCTATCATTATCATGACCTCCAATGTCGGCAGCCAATATCTGCAAGCCGCCAGCCGTATTGGTTTTAGCGGGGCGGGGGACAAAGAAGCCGGCGACGCTGAGGACTACAAGAGCAAGGTTTTGGAAGCCCTCAAGAAAACTTTCCGGCCGGAGTTTTTGAACCGTATTGATGAGACGACCGTCTTTAATCCGCTGCGTCTCGCCGATATCGAGCGCATCGTGGACATTCAACTGGCCCAGATCGAAGAACGGCTCCAAGAGCATAAAATTCATCTGCACATGGATCCGGCGGCGCGCAAGTTTTTGGCCCAAGAGGGTTTTGACCCGGAATTCGGCGCCCGGCCGCTGCGGCGCCTGATGCAAAAAGTAATCTTGGATAAACTTGCGGACAAAATAATTCGCGGCGAACTTGCCGGCGGGGGGAAAATCAAAGTCAATCTCCGCAATAATGTTTTGACCTTCAGCTCCGTTTCCGGCGTAAGATGACGTTTAAGGATATAGGCGATAAGCTCCGCGCCGTGCCGGAGTCCGGAATGGGCTCGGCCGCGCTTAAAGCCGCAGTCGTGGGCCTGGTTTGGATGCTTCTGCCGTACTGGGTGTTCCTTCTCGCCATCCTGGGCTTTTACTTCATACCTATTTTCAAGCCGCATAGTTTACTTTTACCTCTCGGCGCAATCTTATTTTTTGCGGCTATCTTTCCGGAAAACTGGTGGATGGCGCTCACCCTCGCCGCGCTCTTTTTCCTGATTCTGGGGGTCAAGGACCTGATTCTAGTGAACCGTTCCCAGGCCTATGAGGTGCTCGCGTGGTTCATTGTTTTTCTAGCGGCCCTTAATTTTTTCATCCGTTTTGACCGCCTGGACAAGCCGATGCTCGCCTGGTCCTGGGTGATTGCGGCTGTTTTTGCGATAACCTTGAAGAACGCGGCGTCCTTCGCCTCCCCGGCGCCGATTGTCTGGAACCGCCGCAGCGCGGTCATCTTCGGCGTAATCGGACTAATCCTGTGGCAATGGCTTATGGCCATCTTTTTCCTGCCTATGAATTTTCTATTGCAGAGCGCGCTCTTAATGCTCATGGCCATCATTCTCGCGGAGATGCTTTTGGATTACTTCGGCGAGAAGCTTGCCCCGCGCCGTCTGCTCATCTACTTCTCGGTGTTTTTTGTGGCCATGGTTATCGGTCTGGCGGCAACTCCCTGGGATATATAGAAAATGAATCCAATCAAAAAACTGGTTTTGCCGGTGGCCGGACTGGGTAAGCGCCTGCGGCCGCTAACACTCACCACTCCTAAAAATCTCATACCCCTGGCAGGCAAACCGCTTGTGGAATATGCCCTGGACGAGGCCGCAGCCGCCGGCATACAAGAGGCGATTCTGGTTATAAGCCCGGAGCACCGTGAGGCCTATGAAGAATATATTAAATTGGCAAGCCGGCATTATCCGCGAATTAAATTTCACCTGCGAGTCCAAGAAAAGCCATGGGGCCATGGCCACGCCGTGCTCCAGGCGGCGGATGTAATCCAAAATGAACCGTTCCTGGTCCGTTTTTGCGACGATGTCATTTTGGGCGGCCGGCCCACACTCCAGACCCTGATAAAGCTCTTTAATATCCATCAAGCGCCGGTAGTCCTTATCACTCCCGACCCGGATATCAGCCGCTATGGAGTAGTGAGCGGAGAGAAAATAAGCAGCGACCCATCCGTGTACAAGATCAATAAGATAATAGAGAAGCCGCGCAAGGAGGAGGCGCCGTCCAATCTGATAGTGGTCGGCGGTTATGCCTTAACCCCGGATATTATGTCGCGACTAAAGCGGCTATCTAGCTCAATGTCCAAAGAAAATGACGCTCTGCTTATAAATGATGGGATTAACGAGCTTTTTAATGAAGGCAAATATATCTATGGCTGGGAGTTTGACGGTAAGCGTCTTGATTGCGGCACGGTTGCCGGATTAGAGGAAGCGGAAAAGAACATCTTATGATGCCGGGAATCGTAAAATAGGACATATTGCCGGATTGCCGGATTTGAGCTATATTTCCGGCAAAGCAAGATATGGAGCAATCCCTCGCAAAAACGTGCGCCAAGAAGGCATTTGAAATAGCATACGCTTCGTTCCGGATTTCCGGGGCAATACTTCAGGATAGGCCGCTTGGCAACCATCTGGAACGGGCAGCTCTTAATCTACTAGAGGCCGCAAATTCCGGAAATCCCGGCGAAATAAGGAAATATTCTGACCAATTAGAGTATCTGTTGCGGCTGGGAGAAAACGTAGGTCTTGTGCACAGAACACACGCGGATATGGTTATCAGCGAAATAGAGGTTCTAAATGCGGCAACCCGCGGGCCGGTCGGGCAGGTTGCCGGATTCGCACAGGAAGAGAAATTGCCGGATTTTACTCTTGCCGGAATTTTCTCGCCAATGGAGATAAAGCGGCAATCAACCCCTAAAACATCTGAAATCCGGCAACGCAAGAAAGCGGCAATTAATCCGGCAACCAATAAAACGGCGATAGAAGAGTTTGTCCGGAATCTGGAGGTTGCCGCACCCGAAGAGGATAGAAGGGTTGAAGATAGACGGGCTAAGATATTGGTTAGAATCCGGCAAACCGGCAATTGCCGACTAAAGGATATATTGGATATCTTACCGGATATAAGCGAGCGTACGGTAAGATATGACCTGCAAGAGATGATAGAAGAAGGTGTTGTGGAGCGCTTAGGGGAGGGGCCTGGAACGTCATACCAGATAAAGGGTTTTAGGCGTGAATCGGTTTACCCTGAGCCAGTCGAACGGGTTGACATAGACCAGGTGAATAGCGACCTACTGCTGGTGGAGCCGCCGCCGGCGTAACCCATGGCCGGGAGGAGCGTTATAAATACTGCATAAGCCGAGGGGGGATTTTATCCACATTGACCCTTTGGACTTTATGCATATAATAGTCAGAGTCAGAGATTCGGAAGTGAGGCCGAATCAACTCATTGGCTTTTAGGTGACAGCTTTTAGGTTTTAGCCATGCTAATACCTATTAAGCTAAAAGCTACAAGCTAATGAAAGGCCTCGCTTCCAAAGCGAGTTTTTTTATTGACACCACGGATTGTTCGCTTGCTGTTTTCCACGGCCAACCTCCCGCCTCCTCCCGTCACCTCCCGCCTCCTCACGACGGCGAGGCTCGCCCCCAAAGGGGGCGGCACGGACGGCGAGGCTCGCCCCCAAAGGGGGCGGCACGGACGGCGAGGATCGCCCCCCAAAGGGGGCGGCACACGGTCGGGAAGGGGTCGATAGCATGGTGGACGATCTTTTACCGAAAATTTGTCGAAAATAAACAAAGAAAATCAGTAAAATCAGAATAGAAATGAGTAACAGCACGAAATACATAGTGGCGGCGTTCACGACTTTGTCGTTGCTCACCCCACTCGCAGCTGGCGCTCAGTCCACTGATCTTCAAGCTCAAATCGCGGCCCTCTTGGCCCAGATTCAGACATTGCAGGCGCAGTTATCTGCGCAGCAAAGCGGCGGCGTTGCCTACAGCTTTACCCGCGACCTCACTGTGGGCAGCAAAGGCGACGACGTTAAGGCCTTGCAGCAAATGCTGAATTCTAAGGGTTATACTGTGGCGGCAAGCGGTGCGGGTGCTGCGGGCAACGAGACCACTTACTTCGGTGCGTTAACCAAAGCGGCTCTGGTTAAATACCAGGCGGCTATGGGCGTTTCGCCGACTTCCGGATATTTTGGTCCGATTACTCGCGCGAAGATCGCTAGCGGCACTGTACCCAGCACTCCCAGTACCCCCGGCGGTACAACCACTCCGATAACCGGAAGCGTTACTGTTAGTATTGCCCCTGGCAGTCCGGCTGCAGCAACTATTGCTGACGGCTCTGCCTACAACGAATTCTTAAAGTTAAACTTTGCTAACGGGACCAGTGGTTCTGTTAGCATCACCAGTTTAATCGTAACCCGAGGCGGTATCAGCGTTGACACTAATGTAACCGGCGTCGGTCTTTATGGAGCCGACGGCTCTCGCTACGGCAACGTAGTGGAATCCTTGGCTTCAGGCGGAAAGGCGACCTTTAACCTTTCTTCAACCCCGATTGTCCTTGCGGCTGGCATGGCAACCCCAGTGTGGGTAAAAGTTAACGTAAGCAGCGCAACTCAATCCGGAACAATGCGATTTGGCATTGCTTCCGCATCCGATGTGAAGCTTTCCGCCGGCACGGTGGCCGGCAGCTTCCCGTTAACTGGATCGGATATGTCGATTGTCGACGGCGTCAATACCCTTGGCGGCTTGACCATTGATGCGGTCCAGGTTGTCTCTAACGGTTCAATTGACGCAACGGTCAGCAGCGTTACCCTTGGCACAACCGGCTACGAAGTCGCCAAGCTTCGTTTCGCGGCTGGCGCAGCGGAGGATGTTCTTATAAACAAAATCCGCGTGTACAACAACGGTAGCGTCGGCGACACCGACCTGGCCAACCTAAGTCTTTACGGACCGGATGGCGCGTTGCTGGTGAAGGCCGGACCGGTTAGCAACAAGTACTCGACCTTCGACCTGTCCGCGTCTCCTTACAAGCTTCCCAAAGGTGTAAGCAGGGACTTAAGCATCCGCGTTGACTTCGTTGGTGGTTCTACCAGAACCTCTCGCTTCCAGGTGCAGAACGATTACGACATCGTAGCCACTGGTAACGACACGAAGTCCGGCATCTTGGCCACGTTAGTTGGTGGAGGAACTCCGACAGGTAACGACCGGGCTTTCCCGGTCGGCGACCAAGCTGGAGGCGGTTCCACAATCTATGTGAACAAGTTCACGGTTGCCGCCGGCACCTTTACCCTTAACAAGTCCAGCACCTCTCCTTCCAGTGACATTCCTTTGGGAGGAACAGGAGTCGTTCTTGCTAAATGGGACGCAAAAGCCGCTGGCGAAGACATGGAAATTCGCCAAATCGCGTACACGGTCTCCAGCTCCGGCGCAATAAAGCCAACTGGCACCGTCAAACTCCAAATGGATGATGGCACGGTTGTCTACTCCATAGCCGGCAGCTCCATAACTTTGGGTAGCGCGACCACGGTCTCCTTGACTACTTACGCGACACTTACAGCGAACGTAGCCAAGACAATTTCCTTGGTTGTGGATATCTCCAGTCTTTCCACCGGCAACCCAACGTTCACTGGAACCTTGGACATAACCCAGGTTCGCAGAGTAAGCTCTAACGACATTGTTGACCCGACCGTCAATCCTGTCGCTGGAAATGCTTTGACCGTGAAACAGGGTTCGCTTAGCGTCTCCAACAACTCTTCAGCTCCGGCCGTTACGGTCGTAGCCGGTTCCGCGACTCCAGCCGTCCTGGGTTCATGGAACTTCGTGGCCGGCGCCGCGGAAGGAGTTAACTTGACTCAAATTCAGGTAACTGTACCTGTTGGTTTCGGCAGGAACTACAAGGATCTTGAATTGTGGATGGGCGGCGTTAAAGTGAGCGCCGACACCGCTTCCACGATTTCTCCCGGCGTAACCGATGCCGCAGTTACCTTTACGCTTAGCCCTCAAAAGACAATTGCAGCCGCTGCAACGGCTGTACTTGAATTAAGAGGTCGGGCCTTGAGCACAACCACAGACGGAACCCAGGTTGCCAGTATTGCGGCCAGCGGCGTGTCCGGAAGCTTAACGGTTTCCTTGACCTCGCTTGCTTCAACTCCGGCAGTTGCCTCGGCTAGCTACAACGTTACCAACAGTGCGGCTGGCACCTTGGCTGTGGCTCGCGACACTGTAACTAACCTGAAATCAAGTCAGTACGTTGCGGGTCAAACCGGCATTACTTTGGGTGCGTTCAAACTCACCGCCAACAATGCCGAAGACGTAAAGATTAAGAAGCTCACTCTTGTAAACAGCGGCTCTGTGGCCACCGGTTTCGGTCCGAACATCGGCGTTTACGAGCAGGGTGCTTCAAGCCCAATTGCAAACATAACCGTTGCATCCTTGGGCACTGACGGCACCTTTACCTTCGACTACTCCTCAGCTCCTTACACTGTTCCCAAAAACAGCTCTAAGGTTTTGGTGGTAAAAGCAGACACCGCGTACACCGCGACTGCTGGTGGAACGGTAGAGTTGGCTGTCAGCCGGCTGGAAGCGCAAGGCGCTGATTCCTCGGCAGCCGTTTACCCGTCAATTACTTCAGCCGCTTCAACTGCTACCTTCGGGTACACCTTGAATGCTGGTGATGTGGTATTCGCTTCAAACGGAACTGTTGGTGCTTGTCAGGCAGCAACTGCCGCTTGCGCCGGTTCTTCTGAAGCAGTGACTGCTGGCGCCACTTCCATCGGTGCTGGGTCGGTCTTAAAGGGTGTGACTCTTAACACCACAGCCCCTCAGATTACCAGAATGTTGCCTCGCCAATATAATGGCGCGAACGTTCAGGAAAACCCATCGGCTACAGCTAAATTCCCTTACGCTGTTGGTGATGTTATTGCTTACACGCAAGACAGCACCCCGGCTAATAATGGCTTGAAAGTTGTAACTACGGCTGTTGCTGCAGGAGCTACTTTGCTTAGCAGCGATACGCTTGGTATTGGCTTAACTCCATTGGCAGCCGACAGAATCTCTAAGGTTGTATCTGGTTACAGCGAAGCAGCTTCTGCTACCGCTGGCGCTCCTTACAATATTGGTGATATTGTCGTCGTAACCGACGTTAACGTTGCTGGTAACTCTGGAGTCTATGTAGTTGCAAATGCTATAGCCCAAGGCGGTAATATGACTCTTACTGCCGCTGGAACCAGAATGTTGACGTTAAGGAACAGCGACTTCTTGGTTACTGACCGCGTTGCTAAACTTCAGTACATTAGTACCGAAGCTCCAAGCACTGCGGCTAGTGTAGCCTATGCAATTGGAGATGTCGTAGTTGTTGAAGATGTAGGCACTGTTGCTAACAACGGCGCTTATGTGGTTAAAGTAGCTGTTGCCGCCGGTGGCGATTTGACAGCTGCTAACGCTCTTGGCACTGGCATCACATTCGTTGCCGGTGACAGAATCTCCAAGCTCTACTCAACTCCGGTTAACGACAACGTCGTTCAGATATTCCCGGCGAATCTCAAGTTTGCTTGGGGTTCAACCTCAACCAACACCTCTGGTGCGCAGGTTGAAGTTGCCAGGTTCACTGTCGGCGCCAATGCCGCGAACGCCAACAACCCGAATGCCACGGTCTCCTTGACCAGTTTGGCCTTCACCAAGTCCGGCGTTGCGACCCTGACCAACTGGACCTTAAGGGATGACACCAACGGCGTAAACGTGGCGACTAATGCCAACGGTCCGACGTTCAGCTCCGCGACCGCAGGTGGCGCAATGGCTGCGCAATCCTTTAACCAAGGCGAAACCAGAACCTACATCATCAAGGCTGACATTGGTACGAACGGTACCAACCAGAACTACTACCTGACCTTCCAGTCCGGACAGTTCAACAGCCAATCTGGAAACAGCGCGGCTGTTACCTCTGGTAGCGCGACCTGGACAACCACCAACAACGCCGTTACCACTACCGCTCCTCTATGGACGGTCTTGGCAGCGAACGTTGCTGAGGTTAACTCTCCGGCCCAAACCATTGGTTCCGCGTCAGACACAACTGCTCCGACATTGAGCACGATTGTGGTAACCAACAACGGTACT
>JBBUAX010000015.1:0-2552 GCA_038058515.1 Patescibacteria group bacterium | reverse complement strand
TTAAGGCTTGCGCGCTTTCCAAGCGCGTGCAATAGACCACTATGCGACCCTTCCTATTTTCGAAATCGCCAGTTTCCGCCCGAGGCGGATCCGCCTTTGGCGGAAAACCCCTGCCTGCCGGCAGGTAGGACTCACGCACCCTTCCAAACAAAATTAGGATATCTGATTGGCGCGCCAAATTCAACCTCTAGGCTGTGCTGGTGAGCGGCAAGCTCTGTTCCGCCGGCTTGAGATTCGCCCAGGCCATCACCAAAAGCAGGATGGTGAAAAGATAAGGTATGACTGCGTGCAGAAGAAAAAGCACCGGACTTAAAACCAAGCCCAAGCTCATGGCGTGAATGCCGATGCGGTAGGCATATTTATAATTAACGTCCAGCTTCTTGATCTTGCCGATGAGCATAATGAGCAAAGCGAGAAGCAGAAGATAAAGCAGTTTATAGCTCGCGGCCACGAGCATCCCCAGGAATATCAGGAGAGACACGACAACCGTGAACACCGGCGCAAACCTATTAAAGATGCTCTGAACCTGTTCCACGACCGTGGAGAAACGATCCTGGTCAATGGTCAGATTAGGAAAGTCGGCCAGCTTTTGCACTTTGAGGACGTTGTCATCGCGCATGACCAGATAATCCTTGGTGAGCAAAGCAGCGGCTTTATATTCATCGATTAGCTTGGGGTCGAAGGGACTTACCGTATCTATTGCCAGAATATTTTCCACCTGCTTTTCGTCCGTGCCAGGCACCTTAACGCCTTCGGTTACGGGCATCTTGATAAGATACGGCTGGCTGACATTAGCCGAGGCCTGGCCATTTTGAACGGTGATGACTAGCTCCGCTGGATAAAAATCACGCGCCATCGGCCCAAGCTGGGTGATAAAAACATTAACTATCGGCACTATGGTAAAGGTGAGGATGAGCGCCCAGATGACCGAAAGAACCACCGCCAGAAGATAAAAATACTTAATGGAAAACTTGAGCGGCTTGTCCTTAAGCTCCCGGTAAAAATCCGGTGAATAAACACTCTGCTTAAAAATCTGGATTAATTGCATAGGTTAATTTTAGCATACGTCCAAAAAGCTAGGAGGGCGAGCCGCTTTACCACCGACCAGATGCACCTCCTCCCCCAGAGGAGCCGCCACCGAAACCACCAAACCCGCCGCCTCCGCCGCCACCCGGGCCACGCCCGCCTATCCACCACGGATAGTGGCCACTCGTCCGCGCCTTAGAATAGGAACGCGAAACCAGAAAATCAAAAAACAAGCCGAGGGGAACAAGAATCGCCAAAGCGCCGGCGCCAAGCCAGACAAAACCCCAGACAAATCCGAAAATTACTCCCATTATTCCGCCAATAACTCCGCCTAGCCACCAGGATTTAGAGCGTCCCAGGATGCTGGCCAGCCATATGGGAACGAAAAAGATAAGCCAGGCCCAATCCACGGACAAAGACGAACTAGTTGTTCCCTGTCCGCTTTTTTCTTCGGGCAACGCTTCCCCGCCCACTGCGGATATAATTTTCTGAACCGCTCCGGAAAGTCCGTCATAGTATCTGTCTTCCTTGAAGGCCGGCACTATCACCCGGTTTATTATCCAGGAACTTTGGGCGTCGGTAAGCGTCCCTTCCAAACCATAACCAACCTCAATGCGCACCTCCCGGTCCTCTTTGGAAACAAGGATGAGGGCGCCATTATCCAAACCCTTCTTACCGATTTTCCATTCCTCAAAAAGCTTTACCGCAAAATTTTCGATCGTGTCTCCGCCTAAGTCAGTAACGGTAACCACCGCGATCTCATTGCCGGTGCGGGTGGTGAAATTTTGGAGTTCTGATTCCAGAGCTTGCCGCTCCGCCGGCTGGAGCAGACCGGCAAAGTCGCTGACGAATCCCTGCGGCGCGCCGGGACTCATATACGCCAAAACCATAGCCGGCAGGAAAAACCAGCCCAGGAGCCACGCGTAATCGGGAACTAAACGCCGCATAATTTGTGCGGATTTTACGGATTTACTCCACTATTGGGACCACCTCCGCTCCTTCTACCGCTCCAAAGTATTCACGTTCGCCGAAACCGAACCAGGCAGCAACCATATTGGTCGGGAAACGCTTAACCGCAACATTTATGATCTTGACCGCATCATTGAAGCGTTTGCGTTCTACGCTCACCCGATTTTCCGAACCCTCCAACTCGGCAATCAATGTTTGCACGGTGTCCGCCGATTTAAGCTGGGGGTAGTTTTCCATAATAGCCAAAAGCCGGGCCAGGGCGCTCTCCACTTGGGTGGCGGCTGCGGCCTTATCATCCACGGTTATGGCTCCGGCATAGCGCGTGCGCGCCTCGGCCAAATCGCCGAAAATTTTCTGCTCTTGGGTCATTATCTTATTCACCGATGCCACTACATTAGGGATCAGATCAAAGCGGCGCTGATACTGCGTTTCTACCTGCGCCCATTGATTGTCCACCGCCTCGTTTTTGCTGACCAAACCGTTGTAGGTTGCCCAGAACCAGACAACCACGATGACGACTACCGCTGCCAAAATCAACCAAGCTCGCTTACTCATGA
>JBBUAX010000014.1:0-1756 GCA_038058515.1 Patescibacteria group bacterium | reverse complement strand
AGGATGATTTATCGGGCCGGGCACGACCAGGACTTCGCGGTTTTGGTCCAGAGCGAAACGCGCCGTGGCCATGGCGCCGGAATCAATCGGCGCTTCGATTATTATAACCCCTTGGGCCAGCCCGCTTACAATCCGGTTGCGCGCGAGAAAACGATACGGCCAAGACGGAGCGCCCAGTGGATATTCGGAGATTAATCCGCCGCCGTTTTCAATTATCCGTTTGGCTAAACTCTCGTGGGTGCGCGGGTAGATCGTATCCAAACCGTTGGCCAAGACGGCAAAGGTCGGCGTCTTGGTTTGGAGCGCCCCGGTATGGGCGGCGGCGTCAATGCCGAAGGCCAAGCCGCTTACGATGTTTATGCCCGCATTGCTTAATTCCGCTCCAAACCTCGTGGCTGTTTCCTTGCCGCCCGGCGTTGCCCGCCTGGTGCCGACTATGGCTATGGTTTTGCCATCCGGCTCCGGCAGGGCGTCGCGGACGTATATGCCGAAAGGCGGCAGGGGAATTTCCCGGAGGAGTGGCGGAAAAGAATCCTCTTCGGCCATGATAATGTGCAGGCCGGCACTTTCAAGCTTCCGCCACTCTTTTTCCGGCTGCACTGGCTGGCGCAGGTTTTCCGGAAATATTTCCCAGGCGGCCTGCCAGCTTGGAGCGCTGGCGCGCAGGCGCCGCAGCTTGCCGTAGTCGGCTTCCAGCAGGATGTTCAGGGCGTTATAGAAAAGGGCTTCCGGAGGCATTTACACTCCAGTCTAGCGGTTTGCGGCCTAAAAGCCAAAACGCCCCGTAGGAAATAAAGCAGTTGCCGTCAAAGGTCGCCAGGTTCAGGAACCACCAGAGAATATCGCCTGTTTTGGAGGGCTTACTTTCCTGCTCTTGTAACACGCTTTTCCGGCGATTTCCTACGGGGTATAATGTTTGAGGAAATGACCCGCGAGTTTTATTTCAAGGCGTGGCTCGGCGTTGCAGTGATTGCTCTGTCTTTCGCTGTTTTGGGCGGGGCTTTCTATCGGCTTAATGCCGATATTGTCGAAAGGGCGGAAGCAATCCGCGTCAATCGGCAGG
The DNA here is from genome assembly GCA_038058515.1 of Patescibacteria group bacterium. GTDB lineage: Bacteria > Patescibacteriota > Minisyncoccia > UBA6257 > 2-01-FULL-56-20 > JBBUAX01. The sequence continues at coordinate 693 of JBBUAX010000014.1, read as the reverse complement.
TGATGAACCAAAATGTGCGCTTAGTGGAGCTCTTGGCCGAACTCAAGCAGGGCATAACCTCGGTGGATGCTTACGCCGACCGGCTGAATATGCTCTTGCCGGCTAAGGACGAACTTATCGATCTGCAGAAGTATGTGGAAAATACCGGCCGCATCTACAATGTTGGCCTGGCTTTTTCGGTCCAGCCCGGAGCCACGGTCAAGGCCGAGGGCGGGCGGCCGGGGAGCGCCGGCTTTTCCGTGGACGCGCGCGGCGGCTTAACCCCGCTTAAGAGATTTTTGGAGGGCATCGAAACGAAATCCGACAAATTTTTGCTGACTTTTGACGCTATGGATATGAACCGCGCTGATGGCGAATATCGGGTAATTGCCCGCGGCCGGGCCTTCTTCAAATAAATGACTCTTGTAAGCTTTGTTAAAAAATATCAGGATTGGGTACTCGGGTTCTTTGCGGTGGCATTTCTTGCGGCCATAATCTGGCTCTTCGTCTGGGGCACGCGCTTTATTGTCACGGAGGTGACCAAGGCGGTAAGTTTCGTGCGCGCGGATAAGGACTCCGCCCAGTTCAACCTGGATGGCGCCAGGAAAATTCTTCGGGCCCGAGGGCTGTTAGAATAGTTTGCGTCGGGAGGGAATTTGGGGTAAATTAATTTCACTCGCTTGCGCCCATAGCTCAGCTTGCCCCTCCGCCTTT
>JBBUAX010000013.1:0-1402 GCA_038058515.1 Patescibacteria group bacterium | reverse complement strand
CAATGAAAGAGAACTGATAACCCGTTTGGAATAGCGTCCCTACCGCGCCTCCAAGCGGCCCTACAATTGCCCCGGGACCGGCAGGTATAGCGGGTTTGGCCTTCAAAGCTTCTTTAATACTTCCGGCTATAGAGGGGATACTCATAATGATGCCTAAACCGATAATACCCACAATTCCCTGGCCTTGCCCTGACCACCCGCTCAAAAGTGGAGGCGTCCAGAGCTGCGTATCGGTGAATGAGGTAAGGAGTGAGCCCAGTACGAGCATAAGTGCTGTAATGGGAAATACCACAAGATTTGAGATAAGGTTCAGTATCCAGGAAGAAAACCCATTCGTTCCCGGAATAGCATCAAAGAGGATTTGGATGGGGCCGACTAAGAGGGCCAAAATTACATTGATGTACGCGCCGATTAAAAGGAATAGGATGCGTATATAGGCATACAGAAGAATGAGCGCCAATACAAGCGCAATAATAACAGCTGGGGCGGCGGCGACCAGCCAAGCAGCTGAAGTACTGATGGCAAATCCTATAATGTCTCCTATGCTGGCGCCGCTGGTTAGCATACCCATAACAGTGGTGGGGATGTTGCCCAGACTTGCAGCTGGAGAAACAGGGGTAAGTGCAGTTATTAAATCATCCCAGGATTTTACTCCCGCAAATACTGCAAGAAATAATTTTCCAATTCCTCCCGACACGTATGCACTTTGGACATTGGCGATGCTTTCTTTGAACATTCCTGTGGATCCCAGGATTGCGATGCCGATGGTTAACATCACGTACATAAGATCAATGAGGAGCCCGACGATGGCGTAAGAGAAGGTGATAAGAAGAAGTGTCATAACAACCCGCGGGAGCGCATTTTGGACGGTGACGACTGTTTTCGGGTCGATTTTTTTACGGAACATGACCATAAAGCCGATGACGATCATAACGATTGCAAGAAGGAGATACGCGATGTTCCTAAATGCTTTCCATAGCGGAAGAAGCGGCGTGAGGCCGGAAAAGCCTACACCCTGCGCATGGACCTGTTGAGGCAGAAAGCCGAGAGTTCTCCCCGTATCTGCGAGCCAAAGACCAAAATCCGCCGGCGGGTATTGATACATCATAGCAATGTAATTCGCCATTCCACCCACGGCACTCCCCTGAGCCATCCGCTTAATATAATTTTGGTCGGTTTCATCCATGGTAATGGTGACGCCTCGCACCGGGCCTAAAATTCTTCGCACGAGATCAGACATGGCGCCCGTTTGGACAGTAGATACATTGCCGCCGATACAGAGTCCGTTGTTTTCCGTCGCATCCTTTATGCAGCCGGGATAATCGTCATCTACATAATTGGCGGCAAAGACGGGAGGAGGAGCCACGAATAAACGAATAACCGAATAAACGAATAAACCAAT
>JBBUAX010000012.1:0-1011 GCA_038058515.1 Patescibacteria group bacterium | reverse complement strand
CTCCAGAAGGTCAGGAGCCACCTCCTCCTGGCTGCACTCCCAGTCCGTCATGCGCTATATTGGGATGCGGGCAAACTGACAATTGCGGAACTTATTGCGGGGACTGCGCTCCACCGCCACCGCCCCCGCCCCCGCCCCCCGGCGGCGGCAATTCTCCGCCCTCAAAACCCGGCATTCCCGACGAATACAAGCCTTCGGGAGCAACCTGGGATAATTGTATCTTTGCCGGCAAAAGCATACCTACTTTCCACTGGACGTATTCTGACCCGAACAATGATCTTCAAGCAGCTTATGAGATAGAGGTGGATGACAACGCCGCTTTTGCCGCTCCAAAATTCAATCATCTGGTTAATGTGGCCGCTACGTCTTACGCTTTAGACCTTAGTCAGGACGACAATGGAGATTGGCTGACCGCGCTTGATTGGCAAACCTCTTATCATTGGAGGGTTAGGGTTAAAGATATTCCAGGCGCCTGGTCGGAATGGTCAAGTAATAATCAATTCCAAACGCCCAACCAAGCTTACCCTTACTCCGGTTTTTCGTGGGCTCCTCAAACACCCAATCAGGGAGAAGTGGTGGTTTTTACGCCTGATAATTCCGGATATACTTATCTTTGGACAATCACTTTGGGCTCGGCCACTTTCACGGACAACACCACAAATGCCTCGCAGAATCCGCATATTATATTTAATAGCCGGACCAACAAGGTAAAACTTCAAGTAACTCAAGGATCTTATTCCTGCACATCGCAAGAATATACAATCAGCGCCAACCTGCCCTTGCCCGGCTACAGGGAAGTGTCGCCGTTTATCTGGCTCAAAAATTTTCTATTACAGTTGGCGAGTGGTACCAAGTCCTTGTTTTAAAAAAGATAATCTGTTACAGTTAAAAACAGTTTAATTACTATGGCAAATCCTAAATGGCGACATACTAAATCAAGAAGGAACAAGCGAAGGATGCACCTTTATATTAAGGTGAAGGCTTTGGTTGTGTGTCCGAAATGCGCGAAGC
>JBBUAX010000011.1:2273-9206 GCA_038058515.1 Patescibacteria group bacterium | reverse complement strand
TCAGAATCAAATTACGCTCCCGTCATATCTGTCCTAGGCCACGTAGACCACGGGAAGACTTCATTGCTCGACAAAATAAGAGAAACAAGTATTGTGACAAGGGAGGCGGGCGGAATCACTCAAAGAATAGGTGTTTCACAGATTGAAGTAGATAATTCCGGAAAGAAGAGGAGAATAACTTTCATAGATAGCTCTATTATTTGGAGATTTCCGATTTTAAAACCTCTAGCGCCTTATCTAGTTGCGGGTCGCGCTTTTTAGCTATGTCTTCTTCGGTAAGCTTAACTTCAATGTCCGGAGTGATACCGGCATCGGTTAAGATCTTGCCGCTGGGCATCACCCAATGGGCCATGGTTATTTTAAGCGAAGAGTTGTCCTTTAAATTCAGAAGTTGTTGGACGGTGCCTTTGCCGAAACTTTTCTCGCCGATGATTTTTATCCCGCGCTGGTCGCGCAGAGCACCGGCCAAGATCTCCGCGGCCGAAGCCGAACCCTTATTAATGAGCACTATGAGCGGCATGTCCTTAAAAGCGCCGTTGCCCTGGGTATACATTTTTTTGCCGCCGCCGGTTTTATCTTCCTCGCTTACCACTAAAGTGTCCCGCGGCAGGAACCAGCCGGCGATATCCACCGCTACCTCCAGAAAACCGCCGGGGTCGTTACGCAAGTCCAAAATTATGCCTTGCGCATCCTGGGACAGGGCTTTAACCGCGGCGTCATACAGCAGGCGCTCGGCGTTAGCATTGAAACTATAAAGCTGGATGTGAGCAATCTGACCGTCCTTCATAGTCAAATCCAAGGTGGGAATGGTTATATTCTCCCTGGTTATATTAAAGTCTTTGGGCTCCTTCCATTTTTCGCGGAAAATTTGGAGTTTAACCTCGGTGCCGATCGGCCCGCGAATCTTTTGCACGGCTGCCTGGACGGTTATGCCCTCGGTTGAGGATGCGTTGATTTTAAAAATACTATCGCCAGCCAAAAGACCGATGCGCTCGGCGGGAGTGTTCTTAAGCGGGGCGACGATGATGAGCTGGTTGTCGCGAATGCCCAGTTCCGCGCCGATGCCGCCGAAATTACCCTGAACGTCCTCTTGAAATTTTTTATTGTCCCCCGGCGGCAAGTATTCGGAATATGGGTCTTTAAGCGCGCCAACCAGGCCGCTGATCGCGCCATAAACTTTGTTTTGGGGACTTACTTCATCTGCCCGTAAATAATTTTCATCAATCAATTTCCAGGTCTGCCAGAAAGTGCTGAAATCCACGCCGGCTTGGCCGTCCATATTGGCCACGCCCTGGATGACGATATTTTTGGGCGCCTGCTCTCCGGCGCGGAAGCCAAAGTTATAACCGGCAGACCCGGCTAAGGATATGAGGATTATAACCGCGACGACTTGGATAATCTTGTAGCGCATGAGGTTTAATTTTAAACCAACCTGCCGTTCACCGCAAATTTCTTGAAGCCGCGCCATTATTGACCTACAATGAAAAGATGGCTTCAGTCAGTAAATACATCAAAACCCTCCAGGGCCGCGCGGCTAAATCCCGGGTCTATCGCAAATTTCAGCTGGACGGGCTGGAAATCGCCCAAATGCTCGACGACGAAAAACATAAGTCCCTGTATATCAAACTGGCCAAAACCAACTCCACCCAGCGCTTGCGGGAACTGGCCAGATCCATCGCTGAGAACCCGGGGGTCAAAAACCGAGGCGCTTATTTTATGGCTTGCCTCCAAGAACCCAAAAAACGCAAATGAATCATCCAATTTGGACGGTAACGTCCAAAAAAGAAGAAAAGTTCCTGCGCACCAAAACAGTGCTGGTCCAATTCTCGCCCAAGGGTGAGCCCATCCTGAATGGCAAGCCGGCTAATCGGACGGATATAGCCAAATTGCTTAATAATATGCGCCGGGTAATGAAACTGGCCGAGGGCATCGGCCTGTCCGCCAATCAAATCGGCCTACCCTATCGCCTGTTTGTGGCGGAAGTACCCGGAGCGCAAGGCGAGAAGAAATCCTACGCGATTTTCAACCCGGAACTGGAGAAAAGTGGTTCCGACGAGATAATCCTGGAAGAAGGTTGTTTGAGCGTACCCGGTTACTACGGCGAAGTTGCCCGCGCCTCCCAAGTGATTCTGAAGGGCCGGGATAAACAGGGTAAGCCCATCAAAATAAAGGCGTGGGGGCTTCTGGCGCGCGTCTTTCAGCATGAAGTTGACCATTTAAACGGGATGCTCTTTTTGAATAAAGCTAAAAACATCCAGCAGCTTACACCGGAACAGCACCGCGAAATGAAAAAACGGAGAGAGCAACTAATTACCGATAACCGCTAAGCCGGACTTAGCAACCTCAATGCAATACGTTTTTTTCGGCAGCAGTAGTTTTGCCGCGGCCATTCTGAACTATTTAATATCCAACGGCTATACGCCGGCGGCGGTAATCACTAATCCGGACCGGCCGGTCGGGCGAAAACAAATCATTACTCCGCCGCCGGTCAAGGCGCTCATCATGGAACACGAAACATGGAACACAAACATAAAAACATTGCAGCCGGAGAAACTGGATGAATCAGTCCTGGTTCAAATCCGAGAATTAAAACCGGATTTCGGGATTCTTGCGGATTACGGCAAAATCATTCCGCCGGCGCTTCTTAAATTGTCGCGCCTGGGCATTATTGGCGTGCATGTTTCGCTTTTGCCCAAATACCGTGGAGCGTCGCCGATGCAAACGGCCATTTTGAACGGCGAGCCGGAAACCGGCGTGACCCTGTATCTTATGGATGAAAAAATAGACACCGGCCCGATTCTGGCCCAGGAAAAAATCAAGTTGGTTGGGCAAAATTTCCTTGAGTTGCGCGACGAAGCGGCAGCGGTATCTTGCGCTCTGCTCAAGGAAACATTACCGGAGTTCACTCTCGGCCGGCTTACGCTACAACCGCAAAAACACGAACAAGCGACTTATACCAAAAAATTCATCACCCAGGACGCTTTTGTGGATGCCGAAGACCTGGTTTTAGCCGAAAATGGCGAGAACAAAACAGCAGCCGAGACAATTGAATGCAAAATCAGGGCGTTAAACCCGGAACCGGGCGTCTGGACCATGAAAGATGGCAAGCGGATGAAGCTTTTGAAGGCCGCGGTCCAAAACGGCCGCTTAGTGCTAGAAGTGATCCAGGTGGAAGGAGAAAAAACCAAGCAACCGACAAGCTGACTCAACGGTATTCAATCACTACCTCCTGCTTGTCTTTTAAAACCAGATTTTGGAATTGGTCGCTTTCTTGACTATCAACAAACATCCGGATGGTTTTATTCTGGCCGGCGGCATAAGCCAATATCCTGTCTTTGGAAAAATCCTTGCCCCAAACCGCAAAGAAATCGCCAAGGGTAAATTCCTGGTAGAAATTTGGTTCGATATGGATTGTCCCGTTGGCCTCATGAGTGTGCACCACTCGCTCACAACCGGGCTCCTTGCCGATATTCGCCGGTGTCGGGACATCTGCGTCATTTACAACTATCCGCAGCCGTGGATGAATATGATACTGCTCCGGGATGGGCAGGGATGGATTAATACAAGGTACACGGGCGGACTTTTCACCTGTCGACGGTGCGTTATTCACAAAACGACCCGAGGTCATAAGAAAAATCGCCGCCACCACTAGAATCACAATCCACCAATTCTTTTTCATAAAGCTAATGAATCTACAACCTACAATTTAAACCCACAACCCAAAACCCACAACCTAAAACCTAGTTCATTCGTCGCCGATAAGCAGAAATACCGCCGCCCGGATGATGTCCGGCGCGGAACTACCGGCGATTTTATTGCGGATATCATCCAGCGGGAAACTCTTGCCGTCATTGGATTCCAGCCGATTATTCATAATATAACCGACCTTAATTCCGTCCGTGTCAAAAATATCGTTGCCCTGATAGTGACCAACTTTTATTCCGTCTTCGTCAAAAACCCGGTTGTTTTCCAGCCAGCCGATTTTGGAACTGCCGCGCCAGATGTCGTTATCTACGATTTTAATCATGTCTCTATTCTACCATCCGTTTTAATATTAACACATTCATTGAATCAAAATCTAAGCTTATCCGCTATCCCCTGCATGGCTTGTATGACCAGCGCAATGTGCTCGTCTTCTGACACGCCGATTTCGGTAATCCCCTGGGCGATTTCCTCGCGGCTCACTTTTTCCGCGAAACGTTTGTTCTTTAGATATTCTCTAACTTTATCCGGGGTTAAACCGTTTAATCTTTCCGGACGAATATAAGCCATCGCCGTCAAAAATCCACAAAGTTCGTCCACCGCAAAAAGGCATTTAGCCATAAGCGTTTCTCGCGGCACGCCGGAATAAACCGCATGACCTAAAATCGCCTGGATAATTTCTTCCGGATATCCTTTCTCTCGCAAAATCTTCACAGCGGGGAAAGGATGTCCTTCTTTATTGCGTTCTGGATTGGGATATTTTTCGTAATCAAAATCATGGAGTAGGCCGGCTATACCCCACAGCTCCTCGTCTTGGCCATACTTGCGGGCATAGGCGCGCATAGCGGATTCCACCGCCAGCATATGCTTGCGCAAGCCCCGGGACTCCACCCACTCTTCCACTAATCTCCACGCGTCCTCGCGAGTCATATCTAGTTAGTTTTTAGCTTCGTTAGCTTCTTCAGCTTATAGCTTGAAACAAGGGCGTCTGATGGTGGTTTGCGCCTAGACCAGCATTTTACGGTTGCGAACCATCTCCATATCTTTTTTCTTTAAGCTGGCCAGTATACCCATCTCCGGGTCTACGGCGATGGTTTTGCCCAAATACTGGCCGGCAGTCATATGCGGCAAAAGCACATAATCCGCGCCGGCGGCATAAAGGGCTTTAACATCGTGTTCGGTTTCCGCCCGCACCACGACTTTCGGCCGGTGCGACAAGGAATTCATCCTCTCCAAGAGAAATAGATTGTCATCTAAATTGGGGCTGGTGGAAATGACCAAGCGCGCGGTTTCAAAGTGCGCCCGTTCGAATATCTCCGGGTCGGTTAGGTCGCCGAAGAGATGGTCTATTTTTTCGTCGCGCAGGCGGCCAATCACATCCGGGTCAAAATCAATCACCAAAATATCCTTGGCTGGCAGGTTGGCGATGATGCTTTGTCCGGTGCGATGGGAACCGATCATGATTATGGCTTTATGAAATTCCTTATCCGCGAAGCCGTCTTCCTTGGCCGAACGCCGCTCAAAGATACTCCAAACCTTCGCGGTTCTCCGGAAAATTGTGTCGCCATGAAGAATGAGGTAAGTGGAAACAACAAAAGTAATGATGCCCACCGCGGTGATGAGCGCAACCACCGACTCGCTCACATGCCCGAGGCGCAAACCGAGCGCAGCCAAAACCAAACTGAACTCCGATATCTGGGCGACGCTCACCCCGGTCAGAAAACTGGTGCGTTTGCGGTAGCCCATAGCACCCATCACCAAAAGCACGATCAAAGGATTGCCGATAAGCACAAAAAGCGATAAGCCCAAAATCGGCCAGCCTAAGCCGCTGAAATTAGAAAGAACAATGGACGACCCCAGAAGTGCGAAAAAGACCAGGATGAAAAAGTCGCGCAACGGCCGGAAGCGGCTGGCAATCTGAAAATGCTCGGAAGAGTTGGCCAAAGCGACGCCAGCCAGGAAGCCGGCTATCTCGATGGAAAAACCTATCTTGCTCACCAAGGCCGCAACCAAAAATACCCAAGCCAGCGATGTCAGGAACAAAAGCTCCTGGGAGCGGGCGATGCGGTCAAAGATGAACGGCAAAATCTTTCGGCCCAGCCACAACATTAACCCGAAGAGAACCACGCCTTTCATAACCACCCCGACTAAATCCAGCCAGCGGAAGTCGCCGCCGGTCCCAATCCCGGCCAGAAACACCAGAAACATGATGGCCACGAAATCCTGGATAAGCAGAATGCCCAAGGCCATCTTGCCGTACAAGCTGGACATATCCCGTTTTTCCGAGAGGAGTTTGACCACCACGATGGTGCTGGAAAAGGTAAGAGCGATAGCAATATAGGCCGCGGGCAGAACATCGAAATTAAAAAGCTGGGCCAGATAAAAGCCAGCGCCGAAAGTGATGATTATCTGCAGTAAGCCGACGACCGCTGCCGCTTTACCCACCCGCCGCAGAGAGGTGTAGTTGATCTCCAGGCCGACCAGGAAAAGCAAAAACATGATTCCCAGGTCGGAAAAAGCGGTGAATGTTTCCCGGATGTGGAAAAAACCGAAATACGCAGCCACGGTTCCGGCGGCGATATAGGCCAAAATAAGCGGCTGGCGCAAAAAACGGGCCAGAAATCCCAGGCCCGCCGCCAAGAGGATGGTTATCGCCAGCTGAAAAAGCTCGGTGGTCATAACTTGCCTATTCTACCACGTTCAAATGCCGATTGTGTGTTGATAATCGACTCCCGCCCACCCAGCCGAGCTTGGCGATTAGTACCGCAATTATACTCAAGACGCTCACCAAGAGCGGAAACCAAACCCGTGATGCCCACGGCACCGGGATCAAGAATAAAATGTCGTAATCCGCAAGCGCCCCCGGCCAGCCGATGACCGCCCACAGCGCAAAATAATAAACTATGTCCCAAATGGCGAAAGCCCACAAAAACACCGCCCAGCGCTCTTTAGCGCCTTTGGCCGCAAGCAACGCCAGAGACGCAAGCATGATTATCGTTGCCGCTTCCCGTAGAAATTCCACTAAATACAGATCCGGCGGCAGTAAATTTATGTCTGTCGGGTCGGCGAACACGACCTGGGAGAACTGGCTTATGCCGCCGACGCTTAGGTCATAACCGCCGTGGATGCCGACCATAATCCCCCGCAAATCTATAACTACGCTCGCCTCCACTATACCGAAGGCGATAGCCCAGCATCCGACGAAGACCAGAACCCGCCAAGCTAGATTCA
>JBBUAX010000011.1:0-2173 GCA_038058515.1 Patescibacteria group bacterium | reverse complement strand
TGATACCCCGAGGAGGGGCTTTTTTATTGGCCGCCAGAGGCGAGCCTCGCCAAAAGGCGGGAAAACCAACTCTTTTGATGGATAAAAACGCCAGTAAAACCGCCTTATTTAGCAAGCTCTTGCAAAATAAGGCCGCAAAACAGCTTGTAGCCGTAGGCAATATCCTGTACCGGCTGGCATACGGTGATTTTCAAAGCGCAAAAACCACCCTGACTGGCTTGGCCGTGCTTGCCAGTTTCATTTATCCGACTAATCACGGCGTCATTCTGGCTGATTTTGAAGCGGACTTGCCCGCCACAGCAAGCTCGGTGTCGCAGGCGGGCTTGCCTCGGAATTCGCAATCCACTGCGGTGGTCGCCGTGCCGCAGATAAAGATAAGCGCTTATACCACCAAGCGGGTCTGGCTAACCGCCTATTCCAGCTCGCCGGAAGAGACCGATGACACACCTTTTATAACTGCTTCCGGCAAATCGGTGCGCGATGGCGTGATTGCCGCGAACTTTCTGCCCTTAGGCACCAGGATTCGCATTCCCGATGCCTTTGGCGATAAAATTTTCGTGGTGGAAGACCGCATGCATCCGCGCAAAAAGAACGTGGTAGATGTGTGGATGCCTAGCAAAAACCAGGCGCTGGCTTTCGGTTCCAAGCTGACGGAGATACATGTGCTGGAATAACTGACTACCTACAACTAACAACTGACAACTTACAATTAACAACAACTTATAATTGATAACATAGATACTCCGGTTTCGGCCGGAGTATTTTGTTTCGTATAAAAAGCGAAACGGCGAGGTGTTGACAACAACCTCGCCGTTTTCTCCCGCAGATCTCGTCTTGCACGCCTACCTCTGCGGAGGGTAGACGCTAGCGACAGGGGGCGGTGTTCCGATGGGGTTTTAATCCACCAGCACACCTCCGAATCGTCTACAGTGCGTTGGCCAGCTTGACAATGAATTTCCTGGCCTTCTCCGTTTCGCCGTTCGCGAGAAGCCGACCCAGCGCTTTCTGTGCCTTCTGGGCGACATCCGATTCCACGAAGAGCTTGAAGCCGGAGTGATCCAAGACGCACCAAGCCATGGTGTCGGGCTGGTTACGCCACGTCTTGTCCTTGCCAAGCTGTTCTTCCAGCTGGACAAGGAGAGCTGCCTTGAGCGCGTCACGCTTGGCCTCGAAATCCCCCATCTCGAAATCCAAGCCCTTCTTGGCCTCAATCTCGAGGATGGTCGTGAGTCGCTTGCTCTCCGCGATGCGCACCACCGCTTCCTTCACCTGTCGCATCTCCTGCACGATGGCCTTCTGCGCCCCTGCGACCACACGAAAGGCCAGGTAGCACAGAGCGCCCACCATCAGAAGCGCGATGAAGGAGAAGGCCACTACGACGATGTACACTCCGGTCATGGGACTACCTCCAGTTTCTGCAAAGAGGTTCTTACAGAGACGTATTGCCCCCGCATCTACCCCCTCGCATGGAACGCCAATGCACTGATTGGATGCACAGCGATTTAAGGACTTTTCTAATCCGCAAATCGCTGTGCATCCATATTTTTTGCTATATTCAAAGTGCTTCTCTTCTCTTGAAGAACATCATCCTTCGACAAGCTCAGGACAAGCCCTTCGGTAAAACCGGGGCAAGCCATGAAACTATCTATAAAGTGCCGTCCTTCAGCCACATGATGTGCACGCAGCGGTCTGGGGGCTAAATAAAGGGTCTCTTCGCCAGAAGCGAGAGAATCGCCTTTTGTGTGGAAAAGAGCTGCCCCCAGGCCGCTACGCACTCTTAACTGTCAAAGCTAGTATATTATACACTATAAATAAAATTCTGTCAATCCCGTTAGAGGCAACTCGCCCTTAAGGCCCGGAGGGCGCGCCAAGTCCCGTTAGAGGTAAGTCGCCATAGGCAACTGCCGCATGTATGCGGACCTCTAACGGGACAAGCGCGGGCGCGGACTCTAAACGGGGTAAACCCGGTTCATGGCGCTTGGCGCAGCGGGGTGATTCGGCCCCGTTTTTAGTATTTGCCAAACCGCAATGACGGCAAGCAGGTTGAAGACGGCCATAATCACAAAAAGGGCGGTGAAAGAATAATAAGCGACTATTAGTCCGCCGACCGCGGCGGCAATGCCGGTAACGATATTCTGCCCGCCGGCCCACAGCGCCCAATGGGTGCTGGCTT
>JBBUAX010000010.1:0-1585 GCA_038058515.1 Patescibacteria group bacterium | reverse complement strand
TTCTTACTACTTCCAGCTTATTTTATCTTTATAAAGTTACTTCTCTTGTTTCACCGCCTACATATTGCACAAATTCTCTGGGGCAATCGGGATGGGGGACATGGAGCATTCAAAGCGAAACGTTGCATACCTCCGGAACGATTCCGACAAACGGCATAATGTTTATAGAAGATAATTTGTGGGTGCGCGGACAAATCAAGGGAGCGCGGCTCACAATCGGGGCTGCGAGATTCCCGGATAATCCCACTACCCGCGCCAGCATAACTGTAAATTCTAATCTTCTCTACACGAATTATGACGGCACGGACGTAATTTCTCTTATGGCTCAGAATAATTTTAACGCGGGGATGGTAAGCAGCGACACCATGCGCATAGACGCGGCTTTGATAGCCCAAAACGGCCGGGCGGGAAGATATTATTATTCGTCAAATTGTTCTCCGTACAACATCCGCAGCTCGCTTACTTTGTACGGCATGATCGGGACGAATCAGCGGTATGGGTTTGCTTATACCGATAACACCGGCTACAGAATCCGTAACCTCATCTACGATTCAAATCTTCTTTACGGGCCGCCGCCAAGCTTTCCTCTGACGACCGACCAATATGTCCAAATCTCATGGAGCGAGATACAATGATAATTGAAAAATAAAAATGAAAAATGAAAAGATAAAAACTAATTCCGGCATTACGATTATTGAAATTGTGATCGGTATTACGTTATTCGTGATTATTGCCGGGATTACGATAGTTTCGTTTAACCCGGCCGGGCAGTTCGCGAGGGCGAGAAACTCCGAGCGGGAGATGCACTTAACCGCGTTAATGATCGCAGTAAAACAGAATATCGCCGAGTCAATAAGCGGCTCTTTTAACTGCGTCTCTGGGCCAATCCCTGTTTCATCCGCCAAAATGGCTTCGGCGAGCGGGAGTTATAATATCGCGCCCTGTCTTGTCCCAAATTATATTTCAGTGCTGCCTTACGACCCTAAAGCCGCGGGAGCTCATTACGCGGGGGTTTCGGATTACGACACCGGCTATTTCATCGCGCAAACTTCTTCCACCACGAGCACGGCTATTACAATAAGCGCCCCTTCCGCGGAACTGGGACAGATAATATCAATTTCGCGATAGAGTTTTATCTTGTGTCAGACACTAAGAAAAACAGCAGAGTTTTACCCGCGCACCAGTCCCGCTTAGCGGGACGGTGCGGGGTTCCACTCCACGGAACCCCGCAATGCGAGAGGCCACGGCTATAAGGCCGTGGAGCTTCACGGAGACAAAAGCACCGGTCCGTAAGTGGTTAGAACGGCATTAGCCGAATCGCGCGCTTCCATTTTGTAGTAGTACGGATCGTTTATGGTGTCGTCCGTTATCCGTATGGCAGTTGGGCCCGATGAAGAGGAATACTGATGTTTTAAAAGCTGGCTCCACGGTCCGGCCTCCAAAGCGGAGCGATAGACAATTACATTCGTGACGCTCGCGTCCAAATTTTGCCATCCTATTTCAATGGCTTGGTCTCTATATATAACCCAGAAATTTTCCGCGCGGGGAGCGTAAGTATAAGAAATTGTTCCGTCCGGTCGATAAT
>JBBUAX010000009.1:0-1043 GCA_038058515.1 Patescibacteria group bacterium | reverse complement strand
GGCTACAAACCGGAGCCGGGCGGGATGAGCCAGCCAGGCAGTGAAACTTCGGCTGGCGCTTTGCACAAGAACAGTAAGGCCGAAGTTCTACTGCCTGGCCAGCCCCAACGAATTCTCGACCGCTGGATATGGGCCAAGACCCAGGAACTTATAAATCTGGTGAGCGAGAATCTGGATAAATATGACACAGTGAGGGCAACGCGAGCCATAGCCGATTATATTGAGGACCTGTCCACATGGTATCTGCGCCGCAGCCGCGGACGCAAGGATGCGGACTTTTTCGGCACTTTGCGCCACGCGCTTCTGGGTCTGTCCAAGGTTATGGCGCCATTTATGCCCTACATGTCCGAGGCCATCTATACCAATCTCAATCTGCGCGCGGAGGCGCCGTCGGTGCATCTTGCGGACTATCCGGAGACGCGGGCTTTGACCGACGAAGAAGAGGAACTTCTCCAAAGCATGGCGGTTATCCGCGAGGCGGCCAGTTTGGGGCAGGCAGTGCGTAAGGCCAAAAATATTCCGGTGCGCCAACCACTGCCGCGCCTGGCTTTTTATACCAAGGAAGAGATGACCCCAACCACCGAGCTTATGCAGGTTCTCCTGGACGAGTTAAATGTGAAAAAGTTTGACCCGGCGCTCTCCGGCGATAAGAACGAGAACGTGCAGATACTGCCTGGCACGGCGCGAATTCTAAACTTGTATTTGGACACCGCGGTTTCCGACGAACTGCGCCTGGAAGGACTTACCCGCGCTCTGGAGCGGGCGGTTCAGGAATTGCGCAAGAAGCAGGGGCTTAAAGTGGGGGAGATGGCGGTGCTAACTTATGAAACGGAAGATGTGGGCATAGAGAAAGCCATTCAGGCATTTAATCGCGAGAAGACCTATGTTAGCGGAGTTAAAAAAGCTTCTGGCGGGGAAGAGGTTGCGGTAGACGGTAGAAAAATTACACTCGCCCTAGAGCGCTAAGCCAACCCGCTTTTTCACCTCGGTAATTTTCTTATTGGCGATTTTGGCGGCTTTGGCCGAGCCGGAATCCAGAATAG
>JBBUAX010000008.1:0-8088 GCA_038058515.1 Patescibacteria group bacterium | reverse complement strand
ACCGAGCGGTTGTAAAATTGAGCACCCCGCCTGCTGGGCGCGCGGGAATCGGTTGTTGTTCGGGTTGTAGATTAATGTTTGTGTCATTGTTGAGTTTGATTTTTAGGGCTTAGCTGGCGGGGTAAAGGTTTGGCATCCGCTCAAATTTCGCCTACGGCTTATTTTCGCGGGCCAAGCCCTTTAACGGCAGGCCAATTTCCCGGTATTTAGCTATGGCCGCATCGCGTTCCCGACGGCGCGGAACAATATTTATCCCCAAAGAAAAAACGTACTGCGACTCTTCGGGATTTATCTCCGGAAAAACGAACTGTTCGCGCAAGCCGATATTCAGAGCTCCGCCGGCGTCCACCGCCCGGGTGTCCAAACCGCTGAAGTCGCGAACCCGGGGCAATACTATTCTAGTCAGACGCTCCAAAAAATCAACCATTTTCCGGCGGCGCAAAGTTATACGCAAACCGACCACTTGGCCTTCACGCACTTTGAAACCGGCAATGGATTTGCGCGCTTTCCGGCTTTCCGGTTTCTGTCCGCTTATTAGCGCCAAATCCCGCATCACCTGCGGCAAGATTTTATCCTGAAAACTGGATTGCTGGCTTAAACGCCCGATTCCGGCGGTAATCACCACTTTTTCCAAGAATTGTCGGATGTCCGCCGGCTTTAATTTGTTTTCGGTAGTCGCCATCATATTAAATGGTTGACTCGCAACGTTTACAGTAACGCACCTTTTGGCTGCCTTCCACCCGCATACCTACCCGGCTTGGCAGCTTGCAATTCTTGCACATAAGCATGGCCTTGGAAGCCGGGAATGGTCTTACCACTTCCACTGTCTCACCCTTTTGGCCCTGGCGCTTGGGCCGCGAGCGTTTTTTGTAAATATTCACGCCCTCCACCGATATCCTGCTTTCTTTGAGAGAAACATCGATAACCGCTCCGGTTTTGCCGCGGTCCCTGCCTGAAATTATTTTAACTGTATCGCCTTTCTTGATATACATGTCTCTAATCAATCTCTAATTTTATCTCGAATAATCTCTAATGGCTTTCGTGATGGTTAGCGATAATATTCGCGATTGTTTAGCGATTAAACTATCTCCTCGGCCATGGTCATCAGTTTTTCATAGCCCCTGGCTTTAAGTTCGCGCGGAATCGGACCAAAGACGCGCGTGGCAATCGGTTCACGCTTGGCATCAACCACCACCACCGCGTTTTCGTCAAAACGCACATAGGAACCGTCCGGCCGCCGCCAGGGATTGCGCTGGCGCACAACCACCACTTTGATCACGTCCTTTTTCTTAATGCTTTTGCGCGGCTCGGCTTCACGCACCGACACCACAATAATGTCGCCGATCTGGGCGTAGCGCCGGCGGGTCCCGCCAAGTATGCGAAAACAGCGCACTACTTTGGCGCCGGAGTTATCGGCTACTTTGAGAATGCTCCTTTCCTGAATCATGTCTTTTTTACATCCACTATTTTCCAGCGTTTCTCGCGGGACATGGGCCGGCATTCCTCGATCACAACCTGGTCGCCGACCTTGGTGGCATTCAGCTCGTCATGAACCTTGAACCTCTTGGTCACGCGGTAATATTTCAAATACTTGGGGTGCTGCTTAAGACGGGATATTGCCACCACCCTGGTTTTGTTCATTTTGTCGGAAACCACCACACCCTGGAGTTTTCTTTTTTTAATTTGAGCTTTGGCCGGAGTCATGTTTAGGATTGTTTTTGATTTTCTTTAAGGAAGGTGAGGAGTCGGGCAATGGTTTTGCGCACCAGCCGCAGCTCACTGATATCTTTGACCTTGCCTGCCGCCAGATCAAAACGCAAGACCCGCAGCCGTTCTTGTTTCTCCCTAAGCAAGCGCGTCAATTCCACGGCCGGTTTGCTTCTTAATTCTTTAATTTCGTTAATCTTCATGGATGTTTTAATTTGGTTAACGGGAAACTATTTTGGTCCTAAACGGCAATTTATAGGCGGCCAAGCGCAGCGCTTCCTGGGCGATCTCCGGTTTGGCCGCGTCCATTTCAAAAATTATCCGCCCGGGCCGAACCACAAACACGTAATGGTCCACGCTGCCCTTGCCGCCGCCCATAGTCGTCTCCGGCGGCCGCTTGGTTACGGGCTTGTCCGGGAAAATGCGAATCCACAGCCGCCCCTCGCGCTTTATAAAATTGGTTATGGTCCGGCGCGCCGCTTCAATCTGGCGCGAATTAAGACGCGCTCCTTCCATAGCCTTAAGACCGAATTGGCCGTAGTTCAATTCCAGGCCGCGGGTCTCGATCTGGCGCTTGCGGCTTCTGCCCTTCTGCCACTTGCGATGTTTTACTTTCTTGGGTATAAGCATGGTCTCTAATTAATCGCTAATTTTATCTCTAATTATCTCAAATAATTCGGGATTATTCGCGAGTTCCTTTTTCGCGATCGCTTCGCGATTTAAACACTTCACCTTTATATATCCACACCTTGACGCCTATCGTGCCATAGGTGGTAAAAGCCGTCGCCTGACCGTAATCTATGTCCGCCCGCAGGGTCTGGAGCGGCAAGGCGCCCTTTTTTAGGGTTTCCCGTCGCGCAATCTCTGCACCATCCAAACGGCCGGCTACAGTGAGCTTGACTCCTTTAACGTCTTTATTCTGCACCACCTGCTCCAGGTACTTCTTAATGGTCCGGCGGAAAGGCATGCGTCTTTCAAAATCCCAAGCAATTTGCTGAGCCACATAGCTTGCGGAAACTTCCGAACGCTTCAATTCTTCGACATTAACCGACAAATTCACGTCACGTTTGCCGGACGGCCGACGGCCGCGAATGCGCGTAAGTTCCGCATCAATCGCCTTGGTCAGTTCTTCGATGCCTTTGCCACCCTGACCAATGACCAATCCTGGCCGCGCCGCCTTAATGTGAATGCGCAGATTATTGGACGTGCGTTCAATTTCAATGCCCGCGATTCCTGCCAGACCGATGCGCTTGCGAATAATTCGCCGAATCGCCTCATCCTCTTCCAGGTACTTGGCATACGGATATCGGCCAACGGCGGCCTGGCCGCTTTTGGCTGCAAAGAACCAGCGCGATGGCCAATTCTTGGTCTTGCTTATCCGATATGATATTGGATTTATTTTTTGTCCCATGCCAATTTTACCCGCGAGGGCAAGTTATTGTATAACGACGACCGAGCGGCTGTAAAATTGAGCACCCCGCCCTAAAACGACCGGTGTCACCGGGGTGCCGCGCTCTTGAATAGAGATTTCCGCCGTAGGCGGAATTGGGCCTATTCGGCCCTCGCGCGGCACTGCTTAATTGCTTGTTTATGTTTGGTATAAGGTTTTTCATTGTATTGGCTGGTCGTTTTGAGGCGGGGTAAAGGTGTTTGCGATAAATTTTGTTCGTTATCACTCCAAAATTTAGGCAAAGACCTTTATACCGCTTTACGGCTGAATACCCGACGGAAGAATCCGCTCTTTTTCGGTGCAGCTTTTTCCGGTTGCGCCTCTTTGCTTTTGTCTTTGGCCTTGGCTTTGGTCGGTTTAGGCATCTTACTCTTCTTCGGAACTACGATTTTAAAGCGTGGCGCCGCCACTCCGGTCTTCTCTTCCAGGATCAGGGTGACATGACTCATCTTTTTTTGGATTGGCGTAGCTATACCCCGGGCTCGCGGCAAAATACGCTTGAGCATCGGCCCCTGATCCACCCGAATATTTTTGATTACCAGCTTCTCCGGATCCAGGCGTTTGGAGTTTTTGGCATTGGCCACCGCCGAGCGTAATAGCTTAAGCAGGGGCTTGGCTGGCCGGAGGCGCTGGAACATAAGTTGAGCCTCGGCTTCGCTTACTGTAAGACCCTTAATGGCGTCGGCAACCCGTCGAACTTTGCGCGGCGCGATCTTTAAATATCTTAATTGAGTCGTCTGTTCCATGGTCTTGGTTTTTATTTGGCGGGTTTGGCTGCGGGCGCCGCTCCTTCCGCGACTTTCTGTTCCAGCTCTTTTTGTATTTTGCCGCCATGGCGCAGGAATTTGCGGGTCGGCGCCAATTCCCCGAAACGGTGGCCGACCATGTCTTCGTTGACCTTAACCTCTATAAAATCCTTGCCGTTGTGCACGCCGAAAGTAAAGCCGACCATTTCCGGCGAGATCTCCGAAGCGCGCGACCATATCTTGATGGTGCCGTCCTCCGGTTTCTGACGGGATATTTTCTTCAGGATGTTCGGGTCTACGTACGGACCCTTTTTAGAACTGCGGGACATATATATTTATTTCTATTTTCTTAACCTTTTGGGCCGACGCGCGATGATCAGGCCACGGGAATATTTCTTGCGCTTGCGGGTCTTGCGGCCGCCGGTGATATTGCCCCAAATGTCTTTGGGCCGACGGGTGCCACGCTGGGTGCGGCCTTCGCCGCCGCCGTATTTATGGTCGCGCGGATTCATAGCCGAGCCGCGCACCGTGGGACGCGTACCCAACCAGCGGGAACGGCCGGCTTTGCCGATAACCGTCAAATTATGCTCGGGGTTGGACACCTGACCCAAAGAGGCGAAACTTTCCGCCAGCACCTTGCGTACCTCGCCGGAAGACATTTTGAGGTCGGTGTAGCTGCCGGCATTGCCCAACACTTCCGCATATGCGCCAGCCGAACGCGCCAACTGCCCGCCCTTGCCGGGATTAAGCTCGATATTATGAATCTGGTAACCGATGGGGATATTCTTTAATTTCATCCGATTGCCGACTTTAAGCGCCGCCGCCTCAGCGGTAACTATTTCCTCTCCAACCTTGACGCCTTCCGGAGCCAGAATATAGCGGCGTTGGCCATCGCCGTAACGCACCTTGGCGATGAACGCGGTGCGATACGGGTCGTACTCGATGGTTTCCACAATACCTTTCTGGTTCATCTTGTCCTGGCGAAAATCCACCAAGCGGTACAGCCGTTTATTGCCGCCGCCCTGGTGACGCATAGTAATCCGCCCGGCGGAATTGCGGCCGGCATGCGCCTTTAGCCGACGCACCAGCGATTTTTCCGGCGCAACCTTGCTTAAACCAACGTAGTCAACGTTGGTCATCTGCCGCCGGGATGGAGTTGTAGGTTTATAAGATTTCATATTAACGGCCCAGGTCTATTTTTTGTCCGGCCTTCAAGGTGATTATCGCTTTCTTGCAGCCGCCGCGCGCCGCCGGCACTCCGCGGAAACGTTTCATCTTGGCCGGCAGATTAACGATGTTCACCCGCACTACGTCCACCCGATAGATTTCTCTGACCGCTTTTTTGACTTCGCTTTTAGTAGCCCTGGGTTCAACCATAAAAACATACTTACCCGCCTGGCTCAAAGCAGTGGACTTCTCCGTAATCCAGGGTTTTTGTATCAAAAATATGTTGGTCATCCCGTTAGAGATAGTCCCGTTAGAGGCAAATCGCCAAAGGCAACTGCCCTCGCAAGCGAGGGGCCTCTAACGGGACGTAAATCCTTGACGCCGGTACGACCGCGGCCACTTTTTTGATTTCGCATAACATAAGCGTAATACATAAGCTTTTAATCTCTAACGGGATCATTATTTTGCGGAATACCGTTTTTCCAATTCGGCTACGGCTGACTGCACCATAAAAATATGCTTGTAGTTCATAAGGTCATATACATTAAGATTGGCCGTGGGTAAAACTTTGGTTTTAACCAAATTGCGGCTAGCCCGCAAAATATTCGCATTATCCGACTCGGGAATAATTAAAACGTCCAGTTTCTTAGATTTGGCCGGCAAGGATACCAGTTTACGCAAATACCCGAACAAAACCTTGGTCTTGGGCTCATTGATGGCTAAATTATCAAAAAACTTTATATCTCCGTCTTTGGCTTTTTTGGATAAAACCGAGAGGATGGCCAAACGGCGCATCTTCTTGTTGAGTTTTTGAGAATAGTCGCGGCTTTTAATCGGGCCGTGGGCTTTGCCGCCGCCAACCCAGAGCGGTGAGCGAATGGAGCCGTGCCGCGCCCGGCCGGTGCCTTTTTGGCGCCAGGGCTTGCGGCCGCCGCCACGAACCTCGCCCCGCCCCTTGGCATGCGCCCAAGGGTTGCGGCGATTGGCCAGCTGCGCCAAGAGCGCCTGATGCACCAGGACCGGATTCCATTTAACGCCAAAAATATTGCCGGGCAGTTCCAGCTTGCCGACTCTTTGACCTTGCAGATTGTAAACTTCGGTAGTCATCCCGGTTAGAAAATTAAACTCGACGTTGATTCAAATGGAACGCCTAGCACCGATAAATTTATTTTCTGGCTGTTTTCTGTAATCATTAATTTTCTAACGGGATTCATAAATGTTAAGATGCGCTTTTGAGCCTGACTATTTCCAATAACGCGCCGCGCGCGCCCGGAACGGCGCCGCGGACCAAAAGCAAATTCTTGTCTGCATCCACGCCGGCCACTTCCAAATTTTTGATAGTTACCCGCTCCTGGCCCATCCGGCCAGCCATGCGCCGTCCGGGGACCACGCGTTGAAAAGCGGTGGAGCCAATGGAGCCCGGGGCGCGAAAGCGGTTTTTCTGGCCGTGGGTTTTGGGGCCACCGTGGAAACCGTGGCGTTTAACCACTCCCTGAAAGCCCCGGCCCTTGGTCAGGCCGCTAATCTTTACCTTGTCCCCCTCTTTGAAAAAAGAAACTGTGGCTTCGGCGCCCGGTTCCATGTCCTGCCATCCGGCTTGGCCGCGATGGCGGAATTCTTTGCGGTTTTTGCCCAGACGCAGCTGTACCGCTTTATATCCGTCGCGCTCCGGGGTGCGCACAATTTCCACTTTGTTCGGCGCAACCTCAATAACGGTGACCGGAATCACCGTATTGCCTTTCCAGATCTGGCTCATTTTAAGTTTTCTGCCTAAGAGACCGGTCATGTTTATTGCTATTTCGTAACCCCGCACCTTGCGGAGAAACGATGTTGCCGACGCACAGTTCCACCTTCTTCCACCGCCTCCGGCTCCGACTGGTTTAATACCCTGTCTGTGGCCGCAAGGTACGGGGTGATGGTTTTGCATCATAAATTTCTTCACCTTAAAGTCGGCTCGAAATTTATAGCAAAACTCATCAAAAAACCGCCTAAGGCGCAGCCTGGCGATTGGCCGTCCTTATGCAATCCACGTTGCTCGCTCTAATCTTTAGCGAAGATCACCGAATATTAATCGAATATTCGATTTCAATTCGCTTAGATTCGGTATCAATTTGAGCGTCTGGCGGGACCATTAAAGCGACCCGGGTATAATAAGCCACAATCCGGGAAGTGTCAAATTTAAGGCCCCGCTAAGCAAAATCCCCCGTTTCCGGGGGGTTTTGCCTTTCGCATATTTTCGCGTTCTGTTCCGCGCAATTTCGCTCTTGCCCGCCACAGCTTTCTTGCCCATCAAGGCCTTAGCGAAGTTGGGAGCTAAGGCAGGGGTCTACACTATTTTAATCTCAATATCCACTCCGGCCCGCCTCCGCTCAAAAGCTACGGCGAGGCAATCGGGGTTAAACTATTTTAATTTCAATGTCCACCCCTGCTGGCAGATTCAGGTTGGACAGCGATTCGATGATCTTCTGATTCGGGTTCATTATGTCAATTATCCGTTTATGAACCCGCAGTTCGAATTGTTCCCGGGAATCTTTATGCACAAAAGTGGAACGGTTAACCGTGTAGCGCTTGATCTCCGTCGGCAACGGAATCGGTCCGACCACCTTGGCGTCATTGCGCTCTGCGGTCTCGATGATCTGGCGCGCGGAATTGTCGATCAACTTGTGATCGTAGGCGCGGATGCGCAATCTTATTTTTTGAGGAACTTCGACTTCTTTCTTCTTGGCCATGCTTAGATTTTGTTAATGAGCCTACGAATTTACAAAATCTTGCACCCCGCCGATGGCGGGGTAAAGGTTTTGTTTGCAAAATTTCTGCGTCATGGATATCGACTTGAAATTTTGCACAAAGCCCTTTACTTGCTAATTTTAGTGACTACGCCGGCGCCTACCGTTTTCCCTCCCTCTCTAATAGCAAAGCGCTGTTTCTCTTCCAGAGCCACCGGGGAAATCAGTTTCACCGAAAGCTTGATTGTGTCGCCGGGCATAACCATCTCCGTGCCCTCCGGCAAAATCACTT
>JBBUAX010000007.1:0-4874 GCA_038058515.1 Patescibacteria group bacterium | reverse complement strand
GGCTGTAGAGACCCGATATGGTGCGGTTGAAAAGCGGCCGCCGCGAGTCATCCAGAACCCCCCGACGCTCCCCGCTCTTACCCGGGGTGCTGAAAATATTGGCGTCATAAACCGGAAAATTTATAAGCGCAAGGACCTCCCCGGTCTGCGGGTTCAGGGCCAAGCCCGCTCCAGAATCGCGCCCCAGGGATAGGAGACCCTGAGTCATGCGTTCATAGAAATACTTTTGGAGGCCGGCATCCAGAGTCAGTTTCAAGGTTTGGCCGATCTGGGGCGGAATAGTTTCCTTCTCATCTAAAATTTCTCCATGGGCGTCGCGCAGTTTGACCTCCCAGCCCGGACTGCCGCGAAGCTCCTGGTCATAAAAGGTCTCCACTCCGGCCTTGCCGACGAAATCATCACCGCTCAATTCCGGGTCGGTTTTGAGGTCGTCCGGGGTGGTGAGTCCGACATACCCTAAAACCGATGAGAAAACCTTGCCTTCGGGATAATAGCGCTGGAATCGGCTCACCACCTTCAAGGTCGGCAGGTTCAAGCTTTTTAGGGCCACCAGGCGGCTGTGGTTCAAATCCACGTCCAGCGGCACCGGTTCCGCGCCACGTTCCAAATTCTTGGCTTGCACTATCTGCCACAGGTAGTCCGCGGGAATGCCCAAAATCTCCTCCGCCGCCCGCACTGTCTCCGCCTGCAAATCAGGGTTATGCAAAAATTCTTTAACATCCAAAACAGCGGAGAAAGACGGCTTGTTATCTGCCAGCACCTGGCCAAAGCGGTCGGTAATTATGCCGCGCGGCGCCAGGAGAAATTCGTATTTGCCGGAGTTCAGTTCCGCCCGCCGGGTGTAAAACTCCGCGCGAGCCACCCCCAAAAACGCAACTCGGCCCACAACCGTGAGGCCCAGGACCAGAGCAATAAGACCAATATAGGTAAGCGGCCTCTCGTTTAGGGGCACCTCGCGCACCTCCGAACCGCTCCAGCTGTCGCTTAGCGCGTCTTCAAATATTATTTCCGGTCGTTTGCGCATGATTTAGATATTCCTATATTTAAGATAATCATGAAACAGCCAAAAAGCCGCGGCACCGAAAACCAAGCTCCCGCCGATGTCCCATAAAAATCTGCCGAAATCCGCGACAAGCGCCGCCGCGCCTACAGCCACAAGGTAGAATAGTATAAGCGCCGCCGCGAGCGCCATAAGATTATTTATCCACGGCTGCCAGGGCAATGCTCTCCGGCCAACGAAAACTATAAGCGGCAAAGCCAGGTAAATAAGAGTGGTCCAGCCGATGCCCGGCTCATATCCCAGAAACCAGGCGCCGACCGATAGAAAAACTATCTCTTCCGGCCAAGAAGCGAAAAAAGCGATGGCTACCAGGGCGGCCAGGGTCAAGTCCAGCGTCCAGCCGAAATAAGATAAAAATTTGAACTGAATGACGATGGCTAAAAGCAGAACGGCTAATTTTAGAAGAAAACGGACCATGTCATTTGATAATTATTGAAACCACCTGGAGCCGGTTAAAATCGTAAGGCAACTTAAGCGGCGCTTCCTTGAAAAGTCCCTCCGAAGAAAAATTCACGTCGCCCAGCTCGCCCAGCTCCGCGCCGTTAGGAAAATCTGCGCCGGCAGCATATACCGCCTCGCCTTTTTCCACCGGCTCCTCCCGGGGTATAAGACCGACTTTCGGCTCGCCGCCGCCCAAAAGCAGGGCCTCGGCACCGGCCTTGCCCACCCGCACGCCCAAGCGGAAATGACTGTCAAAAACGGTCTGAACCATGGCGGTGTCCTCAAACACCTTAAGGACTTTACCGATTATGATGATTAGCGGACCGCTCTGATTTTCACCCGGAAGAGCAATGGCCACCGGCGCGCCAACCTTAAGCCCGGCGGATTCTCCGCCCGCGACTAAAATTTCGTTTTTGAAATTAAACGGCGAGCGGGAATAAATGGGCACTTGGAGAAAATTCCTGGGCGGCTGGCTTACCAGATATTTTTCAAGCGGCGCGAGGCGCGCCAGCTCCGCTTTAAGAGCAGCGTTCTCCAGAGCTGAACCGGCGTCCGAACCATCGCCGCCGTTATAAATAAAACCGGCCAGGCGCCAGCCGAGGGATGGTTCTACGAGAACCACAAGAGCCAAGAGCGCAATTATCAAACCCAGAATCCAGCTTTGACGCTGATTCATGCTGATTTTTGCGGATTTATGCTGATTTGCTACAGATTAATCTCCAGCGGCTTTAACGGATTGTCCAGTATTTCCCGGTGGCGTTCGAACGTGTCCACAATCTGTCCAAGACCGCGGGCCACGCAGGTTAACGGGTCATCCACCACCTGGGTATTAACCGAAGTTTCTTTCTCGATAAGCTCATCCAAGCCGCGGAGCAGGGCGCCGCCGCCGCAGAGATAAATTCCCTGTTTCAGGGTGTCGCCGACCAGCTCCGGCGGAGTGGCTTCCATCACCTCCAATACCGAATCGGTGATGGAGCGCAGGGATTTGGCTAAAGCCGCGCGGATGTGGCTGTTTTTGATGATTACCTCCCGGGGCAAACCGCTGCCCAAATCCCGGCCGCGAATGGCCGTTTCCATTTTCTCGTCCAGGGGAATAGCCGAGCCCACCGCGATCTTGGCGTATTCCGCCGTCGGCTCGCCTATCGCCAATTTAAACTCATCCCGCACAAAACGGATGATGTCGTCATTCCACTTATCCCCGGCAACTTTAAGCGTCCGGGAAACCACCGTGCCGCCCATGGAAATTACGGCTATATCCGTTGTCCCGCCGCCGATATCAATGATCAAACTGGCGATGGGCAAGTCGATAGGCAGATTGGCGCCCAAGGCCGCGGCTACCGGCTCTTCCACCAGATACACCTTGGCGCAGCCCGCATCCATAGCCGCGTCTTCCACCGACTTGCGCTCCACTTCGGTCAGATTATTGGGAATAGCCAGAATGCCGCGCCGAAAACTGGCCAAAGACAAACCCTTGCTGCGCAGGCGCCGCAGAAAGTGCCGCAGCATCTCCCGGGTCATTTCAAAATCAGATATCACCCCATTGACCAGCGGCCGGATGACGTTGATGTGTGCCGGGGTGCGTCCCAGCATTTTTTTGGCCTCTTCGCCCACCGCCAGAATCTGACTGGTTTTCATATTGACCGCCGCCACCGACGGCTCATTGACCACCAAGCCGCGGTTTTTTAGATAAATCAAAGAATTGGACGTGCCCAGGTCAATGCCCACATCTTTGAAAAACGGGTCAAATATTTTCATGTTTTCACCAGAACTTAAATGGCTTAGTCCATCGCCTGCTGGAAAAATCCACCACCGCCGGCCGCCGCAAGAGATTAATGAATTCTCGCCGGCCCATGATCCTGCTTGCGTCCTCGGCGCGTTTTTTAACCTCCACCTTGTCCTTGGTCTTGGGGCTTATAACCGCCCGGTACGGAATGCCGATAAGGTCGGCGTCAATAAATTTTTCCCCGGCAGATACGTTTCTGTCGTCATAGAGTACTTCAATTCCGGCGGCCTGTAAATCGCGGTAGAAATCATCGGCCTTGGCATCACCGAGCTCCAAAAGATGCACGGCGAACGGCGCGGCCGCTTCCGGCCAGATTATGCCCCGGTCGTCGCTATTCGTCTCCACTAAGGTGCCCATTAGCCGGGATATGCCGATGCCGTAGCAGCCCATTATCGGATAGTGGCGCTCGCCGTCCCGGCCGACAAAGTCCAACTTGAAGTCCCTGCCGTATTTATCGCCCAGGTCAAAAACATTGCCGACCTCGGAGGCCTTGGCCCGGTGCAGTTTGCCCTTATGACACTTGGCACACGGGTCCTTCTCGTTCTGCTTGGCGATCTCTTTGTTCACGCAAAACTCGCAGGTGTGGCAATAAAGGATGTCGGCTTCGCCGGCGTCGGTTAAAATCATAAACTCATAAGAAATCTTCTTGCTGAAACTGCCGCCGGAGGCCTCGGTCGCCTTGGCAATAAGGCCTAGGCGCTCAAAAATCTTGAAATAAGCGCCCTTGGCTACCTCGTAAAACCGGTCAAAATCCTTTTGGTCTTCATGAAAGCTGTACATATCCTTCATAAAGAACTCCCGGCCGCGCAGCAGCCCGGATTTAGCGCGCAATTCGTCGCGATATTTCCAGTGAATTTGGTAGACCATAAGCGGCAGGTCTTTATGGGTTTGCACCCGGCGCATAACCAAGGGCGTGACCACTTCTTCTTCGCTCTGGCCCAAAGCGTATTCTTTCTCGGTGCGCGACGGAACCTTGAAGAGCACGTCAATATTTTCCCAGCCGCCGGTTTTAGCCCAGATGTCTTTGGGGTGCAGGATGGGCATCAAAATTTCCTGGGCGCCGATGCGGTTCATCTCCTCGCGCACGACCTGCTCGATCTTGCGCAGGACGCGCAAACCGAGCGGCAGATAAGAATACACACCGGCCATAAGTTTTTCCACGAAGCCGGCGCGGGTCAAAAGCTTGGCGTTTATGGTGAGCTCGTCCTTGGGCGCGTTTCTTTCGGTTTTAGTAAAAAGCTCGGACTGCTTCATAGAGTATTCGCGAATATACGAATCGACTTCAATATACAAATATGCGCGTATTTGGAATTACTCTAGCACGCAAAAATATGCTTGGCAACGGAGAAAATATCTGCTAATCTGCAAACGGAAAGGGGGTGCCTATGTTCGCGCATATATTTGGCGACGTGGTGTCTGCCGTCGGCGAGGCCATGTGGCAGGCGTTCCGGCAACGGCCGAAACAGAGTTGTTCGCTCTGCAAAGGCCGCGGACTGGTCGGTCTGCCGCCGGACCAGAAGCCCTGCCCGCTCTGCGACAGCGGCAACCAAGCCCCGCGCAAGCGGGATGATATCGATTGAGCGCTCCGAC
>JBBUAX010000006.1:0-2686 GCA_038058515.1 Patescibacteria group bacterium | reverse complement strand
AGGGTATAGCCGGCCAGGTCGGTCGCAATGCGCATCATTTGTTCCTGGTATACGCCGATGCCATAGGTATTTTTCAAGATCGGTTCCAGCTTGGGATGAAGATAGGTTATTTTTTCTTTGCCGTGCTTGCGCTTGATGTAAGAAGGAATAAGTTCCATCGGCCCGGGCCGGAATAAGGCAACCAGAGCCACCAGGTCCTCCAGTTCCGTGGGCACGATGTCTTTCATATAGCGGCGCATACCCGAGCTCTCGAATTGGAACAGACCTGTACAGTCGCCGGCGCGCAGAAGCTCAAATGTTTTGGGGTCGTTAAGCGGCAGTTTGGAGATTTCCAAATCCTCGCCGCGCAATTCTTTTATCAAGCGCACCGCCTCCTCAATGATGGTTAAGTTTTTGAGTCCCAGGAGGTCGATTTTAAGCAGACCCAGGTCTTCCACCGAATGCATCTCGAACTGGGTGATGACATTGGCGCGGTCCTGGGGCGCAAGCTGCAGGGGCACGTGGTTTACCAGGGCATTTTTGGAAATCACCGTGCCGCAAGCGTGAACCGATGCGTGCCGAGCCACGCCCTCCAAGTGCTTGGCGGCGGTAAGTACTTTTTTGACATCCTCGTTCTTGTCGTTCAATTCTTTGAGCTCCGGGACTTTGGCGATGGCCTCCTCCAGTTTGAGGTTAAAGGGTATGAGTTTAGCCACCTGGTCGCAGAGGGCGTAGGAAAGGCCTAGGGCGCGGCCGGCGTCCCGGACTGCCGCCCGGGCGGCCATAGTCCCAAAAGTGATGATTTGGGCGACCCGGTCCTCGCCATATTTTTCGCGGGCATATGCTAAAACTTCATCGCGGCGGGTGTCCGCAAAATCAATATCGATATCCGGCATCTGGATACGCTCCGGATTTAAAAAACGCTCAAATAGAAGACCGTAGGGCAGGGGATTGACGTCGGTGATGCCGAGGATATACGAGACCAAACTGCCGGCAGCCGAGCCCCTCCCTGGACCGACGGCAATGCTGTGATTTTTGGCCCAGTTGGTCAGGTCTTGGACGATCAAGAAATAATCGGCGAAGCCGGTCTTTTGGATCACGCTGAGTTCATGGGCGAGACGCTCTTTTAGTTCCGGTGTTTGCTCTTTGGGCGGGAAACGGCTGCCAATGCGCTCCTGCACAAGCTCGCCTAGATATTGGTTGGCACTCTTGCCGTCCGGCTTGGGGAAATCCGGCAGAAGAATTTTGTTCAGCTCCAGTTCGGCGTTACAGTTTTCGGCGATCTTCACTGTATTTTCTATCGCTTCTGGAACGTCCTTGAATTTTTCGGCCATGGCCTCCGGCGAATTTATGGAAAAGTCATCGGCCTTGAGCGTCAGGCGGTCATCGTCCGACAGCCGGCTGCCGGTCTGCACCGCGAGGAGGATGTCGTGATACTCCGCATCTTCCGGACGTAGATAGTGGCTGTCCTGGGTGGCCACCAGCGGGATGCCGGTTTCCCGGGATAATTTA
This sequence comes from Patescibacteria group bacterium, assembly GCA_038058515.1. Lineage (GTDB taxonomy): Bacteria > Patescibacteriota > Minisyncoccia > UBA6257 > 2-01-FULL-56-20 > JBBUAX01. The sequence continues at coordinate 1,195 of JBBUAX010000006.1, read as the reverse complement.
ATTATCTCCGGCCGGACTTTGACCACTTCCGGAATGTGCGGGTGATCGCCGATTTCCAAATAAAAATTTCCCTTGCCTAAAATTTCTTCGTATTCCAGCGCGATTTTTTTCGCCTCCTCAAATTTGCCGGCGAGGAGTGCCTGATTGACTTCGCCGCCCAAACAGGCGGAAGTGCCGATAAGCCCTTCGTGAAATTCACGCAAAATTTCTTTGTCGATGCGCGGTTTGTAATAAAAGCCCTCCAGATGGGCTTTGGTGACGAGTTTTATCAAATTTTTCCAGCCAGTGTTGTTGGCGGCGAGGAGTATTAAATGATAATATCGCTCATAGGCCTCTTTGCTGAAGCGGTCGCGCGGCGCCACGTATGTTTCCACACCCAGAATGGGCTTTACCCCCGCCTTTTTAGCTTTTTTGTAGAATTCTACCGCGCCATAAAGTACGCCGTGGTCGGTGATGGCCACGGCATCCATGCCCAGTTCTTTGACCCGCGCGATTAGGTCGTCAATCTTGGACAAACCATCCAGCAGGGAATAGTGGGAGTGAGTATGAAGATGGACAAACTTAGACATAAATTAGCTACGAAATACCTGCCCGCCGTACTTAGGGTACTAAGGGAGGCGCGGCGAAATTATACCTGCCTGCTCGCCTCGCTAAAGCTATGGCGAAGCGGGCCGGCAGGCAGGCGAATATACGAAACCAATCGGATTCCGGCTCAATTGTATATTTTTTTGTAGTCAGGAGCAATGCTGGATTCATCCCGTTTTAGAGTCAGCCCGCCCTTAAGGCCCCTCCGGGGCGCGCTTCGCGTGGGCCCCGTTAGAAAGACTGTGGTAAAGACTGCCAGCAGGGAATCCACGCTTGAATTCCGATATCATGAACTTTCTAACGGGGCGGGCGCGGACTCTAACGGGATTTACTTTTTGGGGTATTTTCAGTAATATAATGACGTTTATTGCCGGCATAGCTCAGTGGTAGAGCACCGCTTTTGTAAAGCGGCTGTCGGGGGTTCGAATCCCTCTGCCGGCTCTAGAATGGACCAGAAAACAATAGATACGTATAATAAACTGGCCGAGGAATATGATACAGAAACAGCCGATTTCTGGGATAGTTTTCCACACACATTTATTGATCGGTTTATAGCTTTAACCGGGGGGATGTTTTTGGATGTGGGGAGTGGGCCTGGTCGGGACGGTTT
>JBBUAX010000005.1:0-1397 GCA_038058515.1 Patescibacteria group bacterium | reverse complement strand
GTGGTGGTGGCGTTTATAATGATAACTTTCGTTTTCCCGCAGATTCAGCCGGTGTTTGAGCAGGCAGAAGTTGAATTGCCTATTTTCGCCAAAGCGCTCATAGTTACCGGGACGTTTCTCGGCAAGTGGTGGCCGGCGCTTCTTTTGGTTCTGGTGGTGGTTGCGCTTATGGGACTTGATTATTTAGAGACCCCGGAAGGCAGAGCGATGAAAGACGATTTAAAGATCCGACTGCCGATTGTTCGCCGCGTTTATCTGCCGCTCACCATAGCTAGATTCGCGAACGCCGGCGCGATGCTTATAAAAGGAGGAGTGCCGGTTGCGCAAGCAATGGAAATAGTCGGCGAAACAGTGGATAACGTTCTCTATCGCGATCTACTCCGGCAAATTTCCCAGGATATTCGCGAGGGAAAACCTCTTTCGGAAGCGGTTTCCAAATATCCAAATTATTTCCCTCAACTTGTTTCTCAAATGGTAACCGTTGGCGAAGCGACCGGCCAGATAGACCAGATTCTCCTTCGGGTCGCCACATATTATGGCCGCGAGGCAGAATCCTCGGTTTCAAATCTCCTAGAGCTCATCCAGCCGGTTCTTATGGTTCTAGTCGGGGTACTGACCGGCCTGCTTTTCGCTTCTATTCTTTTGCCGCTTTACAAATTGACCTCGCTTATCCGATAATAAGAAGCAGAAAGACAAAAGGTCGAATAGATCATGAAACATAAAACATGAAACATAAATCTCATCTATCGTGATTTGTGTTTTGTGTTCAATTTACAATATAAATGTTTCAAGTTTCAAGATTCAGGATTCAGGGCAAGAAAGGTTTCACCTTGATTGAAATCCTGATTGTCGTAGCCATTATCGGCATTTTGGCTTCGGTGGTTTTGGTCGGCTTGGGGCCGGTGCAAAAGCAGGGCAGGGATGCGAGGCGCGTAAGCGACTTGCGGCAGGCGCAAAACGGCCTGGAACTGAATTTCAACAAAAACGGCAGGTACCCTGCCGCAACCGATTGGCCCAGTTTGAAAACCGCGCTTATTGGAGCCAGTATTGGCGTATCAAACGTGCCAAGTGATCCAAGAAATGTTTCGCCCTATGTCTACCAGTATGCAACCAATGGCACCGGAGACAGTTATGCGCTTGGAGCCCAATTAGAGGATGCTAATAATCCGGTTTTAAAGGACGATGTGGATGGCACTGTGCTGGGCATAAACTGCGGCAGCGGCACTCCGGAAACACCTCCAGTATATTGCGTTCAAATTTAGCAAACCATCTCTTTAGCAAAGTAGCGGGGTCTTGGCAGGTTCAATTTCGTAGCTAATCCGGCATATAAGCAATGGGAATAATATTATTTTTCTTCGGCGGCTCTTAAAATCTCGGCCACCGAAGTAATTCCCTCT
>JBBUAX010000004.1:0-2075 GCA_038058515.1 Patescibacteria group bacterium | reverse complement strand
GTGGAGCCGTACATTACCACCCCCAGCATCTTGAAATTCGGACTGAAACAATACAAGAAGAAAATCGGCGAGGAATTCAATAAGGTAATATCCGAGAACATAGAAAAAACTTTTTCGGTAGTGGGCGAGCCGGATATCGCCAAGATGGCCGAGGCGGTGCCGATCGTGGCCATCCTGGACAACGTTATTGAGCACGCTGTGGTTCTGGGCGCGTCGGACATTCATTTTGAGCCTCTGGCCCAAGAGATTTTAGTGCGCTATCGCATTGACGGCATTATGCAAGAAGTGCTTTCCCTGCCCAAACCGATCGCGCCGATTCTGGTGGCGCGGGTCAAGGTTTTAACCGGTCTCTTAATCGACGAACATCGTGTTCCCCAAGACGGCCGTTTCCGGTTTGAAATGGAGGAGGGCAATATCGACGTGCGGGTGAATATTATGCCGGTTTTCCACGGAGAGAAGGTGGAAATGAGAATTCTAAAAAGTTCCGCTCGGCCGCTTACCTTGAGCGAGCTTGGGCTTTCCGACCAGGGCGTAAAGATTGTGGAAAGCGAAATTCTGAAGCCGCACGGCATGATTTTGGTTACCGGCCCGACCGGCCACGGCAAGACCACCACCCTCTATGCTATTTTGCATATTTTAAATACGCCCAAGGTTAACATTACCACTATTGAAGACCCGATCGAGTACGAGGTGGCCCGGATAAACCAGACCCAGGTAAACACCAAAGCCGGGATTACCTTTGCCAACGGCTTGCGCAGCTTGCTGCGCCAGAATCCGGACATAATTATGATCGGCGAAATCCGTGATAATGAAACCGTGGACATCTCCGTTCACGCGGCCTTGACCGGCCATCTGGTGTTGTCGTCACTGCATACCAATGATGCGCCGACGGCCATACCCCGGCTTTTGGATATGGGCGCGCCGGCCTTCCTCCTGGCTTCTACGGTGAATATGGTTATCGCCCAGCGCCTGGTGCGGCGTATCTGCACCTCCTGCGTGGAGTCCTATCCGACCAGCGCGGAAATGAAGCGGCTGGTTACCGCACAGATGTCCACCATTCCCGGGGTGGTGGTTAAAAGCATCCCCGCGCGGCTTTTCCGCGGCAAGGGTTGCAAAGTTTGCGGCGGCAGCGGTTTCCATGGGCAGATTGGCGTGTTTGAGGTGTTTCGGGTAAGCGATGCCATTCGCGAACTGATACTTAAACTCTCCCCGGTTAATGAAATTCGCAAACAAGCGGCCAAAGATGGAATGCGCAGTATGTTTGAGGACGGCTTGGACAAAGTGGAGAAGGGTATCACCACCATTGAGGAAGTGTTGAGAGTGGTCCGGGAGTAAAAATTGAGAATTAAAAACGAAAAACGAAAAACTCAAAAGATAGCACCCCGTAATTTTTAATTTTTCAATTTACATTTTAAATTTGTCTCATGGCCACTTATCTATACGAAGCTGCGGATAAATCCGGAGTTCTGCGCCGGGGCAAATACGACGCCCGGGATAAAAAAGAAGTAGTGGATTATTTGGAACGCCACGAACTCATTCCGGTGAGTATCGAACGCGAAGGTGAACTGCGGCAAACTCGCGGATTGAATATGCCGTTTTTTGAGACGGTTAAGCCCACCGATCGGATTGTAATGGTCCGGAATCTGTCTGCCACCATTAAGGCGGGTTTAAATATCCTGGAGGGTTTGGATATTTTGATTGCCGACGCGACCAAAAATATTATGCGCAAGATTCTGACCGAGGCTAAGTTTAACCTGCAGGATGGCCAGCCGTTATCCACTACCTTCGCCTCTTACAAAAAATATTTCCCGCCGGTTTTTGTCGGTCTCATCCGCGCCGGTGAGGCGTCCGGCCGGCTGGATGCCACCCTAGAGGAGTTGGGACAGCATCTGACCAAAGAATATATCCTGGTGCGCAAGGTTCGCTCCGCCTTGGCCTATCCAGTCCTCCTGCTCATATCCAGCATCTTAGTGGTGACCATACTTTTAATTTTTGTCCTGCCGCGCTTGGCTAAATCGTTCAAATCGGCCGGTGCGGAGTTCCCGCTTATCACTAGAATACTCATTCAAATAAGC
>JBBUAX010000003.1:0-2331 GCA_038058515.1 Patescibacteria group bacterium | reverse complement strand
CCCCTGCCACCGGACGGTGGCTATTTTTCTGTTGTCATAGACAGGAACTTCCTGCCTTTCTGATTTAATCCTATACCATACTTTGTTCCAAAAAGCAATTCTCGTGTAATGGCTCAATAGTTTAGCAATGCATTGCTTAGCTTGGAGTTAAATCCATCAGTCGGGAATAGGTCAAGCAACAATCACGGCCGCCATCTGTAAAAATGGTCTTCCAAAATCGTCTGCCTGGAACTGCCGCCATGACCGGTCCAATCCACCTGGGATTTAACGATAATCTCATCGGTGGCCTTGGTAATGTTTAGCGTCCGCCGGAAGGTGGTGTTATTCGGACCGCTATAGCTGTAAAGCTTGGTAGATGGGTCAAACTTCAGAGTGCGGTTTTGGTTCACGGCCAAAGTTGTGCTGTCATATTGAATTTCGTAAGCGCCGTCGCTTATGCCCGCGTCCCACGCCCGCGCGGGTTCACTGGTGACCCTAAGAATCTGATTGTGGTCAATGATGTTTTTGACCACTTCCACTCCTTCCGCCGCGAGATAGGTCGCCACATATTCGTCGGCCACGGCACGATTTAAAATAAAGGATCGGGAAAGCAGGGTGAATGCGCCCAAAAAGCCCATGGTTAAAACGCCCAGGGCCAGAATGGATTCGACGAGGATCTGTCCCCGGCGAGTAGGTGGTAGGTGGTAGGTGGTAGGTGGTAGAAGTTTTAACATTGAAGGGTTCTGTATAAAATAATCCTACTACATACTACTTACTACATACTACATACTACTTACTACTTACTACCTACTCTAAAATGTAACCTGTCCGGCCAGACTGACCGAAACGCTGCGGATTATGGCGCCGTCGCTGGATTTCAAGTAAATCTTGCCGCTGCCGTCACTCAAAAACGCGCCACCGGAGAGAATATGGGTTTTAGGGTCGGGCGGGATAAAAATCACGTCATCTATCTTATTCGCGCCGGAGGCATCCAAAACCAGCCCGGCCGCGGGCAAAAATTCCTGGAGCACCGCGGAAGAGGCAATACCGGTTACATTCACACAGTCCAGCTGGGTGCGATAACTGCGCAAGGAATATTTATTGGCGGAGTAATCCACGTGGATGCCGAAGCCGCACGGCCGGCCAGGGTCGTTATAGGTGGCAACAGCATAGGCCTTGGCCTTAAGAACTATCTGGCTTAGCTTGGCTATTTCCACGGACATGGTTATCTGCCGCTGGCCGACGCTGTTCTGTAAAATAAGCATACCGGCGAGCAGCGAGGTTATGCTGGCAACCACTAAAACTTCTATGAGTGTATATCCAAAACGTCGCTCACGACCCATCATGATATCTGAATTATAGCACTAAAATGCGCCGCGGCCCCTTTTAGCGGAAGATAAACAGCTGGAAATAGAGACGGACGATGTCGTAGCCGGCAAAAAATACAAGGGTGGCGGCCAGCGTGAGAAACGGGCCGAAGGGCAGGGCGCTTTTCAGGGTTTTGCGACGCTTATACATTTCAAACAATCCCGCCACCGAACCCAGAACAAAAGACAGCGCCAAAAGTAGGACTATGTCCGGCCAGCCGAAGAGAAGGCCTAGAGCCAGGGTTAGTTTTACGTCGCCCAGGCCCATGCCACGTCCGCGGGTGATAAGAATTAAAAATATCAGGAACAGCGCGCCGATAAGCGCGGCGGCGATGTGATTCAGCCAAATGCCGCTCTTCAGACCGAAGAGCATTCCGTAGCCGCGCAGAAAAGAACCGGTGGATTGTCCGAACTGCGGCGCGGCTATCCAAACGGCGGCAAGGCCCAAAACGCCCAGGGCGATATTCAGTTCGTCGGGTATAAGCTTCAGGCGGAAATCAATAAGAGAGATGAGCAAGAGAATTAAAAAGGCGGCCACCCATAAAACGGCAAGTGTGTTTATGACGCTCGCCGGCGCGGAAGAAAATATCCATAAACGGTTGGCTTGAAGATAATAAGGCACCGCAACCAGAATCAGTCCGGAAACAATCTCCACCACCGGATACTGCAAGCTCAGGCGCGCCCGGCAACTCCGGCAGCGCCCGTTTTGAACAACAAAGCTTAGAACCGGTATAAGCTCAAACCACCGAAGTTTTTTACCGCAATGCGGGCAGTGGGAGCGGGTGAAGATGACGCCACGATTTATAACCGGACTATCCGGGTCATAGCGCAAGCTTAAAACATTCAGGAAGCTGCCTAAGGCCAGCCCCAAGATAAACAGGAGAACGGACGGCATCTAAGTTCGATTAGTAGAACTCATCTCATAAATTAGTGCTTCTGCGTAGATCAGCGTCCTAATCGGCGTAGATCAGCTTCTATCGCGGTA
>JBBUAX010000002.1:0-1630 GCA_038058515.1 Patescibacteria group bacterium | reverse complement strand
GAAGTCCTGGTCGTGCCCGGACCGATAAATCATCCCAACTTTGCCGGCTCGCACAAACTAATTCGCGAGGGAGCGGAACTTATAACTTCGGTTGACGACGTATTCGGGGCGCTGGGTATCACGGCCAAGGACCGCAGCGCAGATATAAGTGAGGCGACACCGGAGGAGGGCCTGGTGCTCGCCGCCCTGCGGAAATCATCCGAACCGCTGCACATTGACAAAATCATTGAACGGACTAAGCTTGAAACCCATAAAGCCAACCAGACCGTAAGTTTGCTCGTCATCAAACAAATTATTATCGAAGACCGGGGTGGCTACGCTTTGATATAAAACATTCACTATGTATCTGGTTATCGTTGAATCCCCGACTAAGGCCAAGACAATTAGCGGTTTTCTGGGCAAGAAATATAAGGTGGAATCGTCTTACGGCCATGTGCGCGACTTGCCCAAAAGCAAGCTGGGCATTGATCTGGAGAAAGATTTCGAGCCGCAGTACATAATTCCGCGAAAAAGCCAGAAACGGGTCACCCTGCTTAAAAAGGAAGCCGGCAAGGCGGATAAGGTAATTCTGGCTACGGACGAAGACCGCGAAGGCGAGGCCATTGCCTGGCACTTGGTTCAGGCACTGGGCCTGGGCAACAAGGAACAAATAGCCAACGGGGAAGTAAACGGCAAAAAAACGGTGGAGCGGATAGTTTTCCACGAGATAACCAAATCGGCCATTGCCGAAGCCCTGGACAAACCGCGCGACCTGGATCTGCACATGGTGGATTCCCAGCAGGCCCGGCGCGTTTTGGACCGCATCGTCGGCTATAAGCTCTCGCCCTTCTTGTGGAAAAAAATACACCGCGGATTATCCGCCGGGCGGGTGCAATCCGTAGCCCTGCGCCTCATCGCCGACCGCGAGGAAGAAATAAGCAAGTTTATCCCCCAGGAGCATTGGACCATCATTGCCAATCTACAAAAAGACAGCAAAAAGTTCGGCGCGGAGCTGCTTAAAATCAATGACGCCCTGCTCGATAAATTCGCGGTTGCCGACAAAGAACGGGCGCAAGATATCGTGGACGACTTAAGCGGCGCCAAGTTTCAAGTATCGGAAGTTGAGGAAAAGGAAACCAAGCGCAATCCCCTGCCGCCGTTTACAACCAGCACACTGCAGCAGGCAGCCGCGGCACGCTTAGGATTTTCGGCTAAGCGCACCATGGTCCTGGCCCAGATGCTCTACGAACGCGGCTACATCACCTACATGCGCACCGATTCGGTGAATCTTTCCCAAACTTCCCTAACTCAAGCCGCAGCCTGGGTCCAAGCCAATTTGCCCAAGGCATATCATCTGGCCGCGCCGCGCCGCTTCAAGAACAAATCGCGGCTGGCCCAAGAAGCGCACGAAGCCATCCGACCAAGCAACGTGGACGTCTCCGCCGACGCCATCAAAGGCAAAGATATGGATGCCGGACATCGCAAGCTCTACGAGTTCATCTGGCGACGCTTCATAGCTTCCCAGGTTGCCGAGGCACGTTTTGATTCCCTGCGCGCGGATATCGCCGCCCAGGGCAAAAAGCAAAAATACGTTTTCCGGGCCAACGGCAATGTTCTGCGTTTTGACGGCTTTTTGAAGATTTGGCCGATA
>JBBUAX010000001.1:0-2018 GCA_038058515.1 Patescibacteria group bacterium | reverse complement strand
GTTGACGGCGATTCCGCCGCGGCCATGCGCTATACGGAAACGCGCCTGGCGAAGATTTCCGACGAGATGCTCTCGGACATTGAAAAAGAAACCGTGGATTGGGCGCCAAATTACGATGCGACCCGGCTGGAGCCGCGGGTTCTGCCGGCCAAGCTGCCGAATTTGCTTATAAACGGCAGTTTGGGCATCGCCGTGGGCATGGCCACCAACATTCCGCCGCACAATTTGGGCGAAGTCGTGGATGCCACCTTGCATCTCACCGAGCACCCGGATGCGAACCATGACGACCTGATGCAATTCGTCCAAGGCCCGGACTTTCCGACCGGCGGCATAATTTTTGACGCCAAGGCCATCAAGGACACCTACGCTTCCGGCCGCGGTTCCGTTGCCTGCCGGGCCAAAGCCGACATTGAAGAACGCCGACGGCAGCCTGCCCGCCATGCTACGCAAGGCGTTGCGGGCGGGTTCGATATTGTCATTACCGAAATTCCGTATCAGGTGAACAAAGCCGAACTTATTAAGCGCATTGCCGAGCTGGTGCAGGACAAAAAAATTGAAGGCATCCGGGATGTACGCGACGAATCTGACCGTGAGGGCTTGCGCGTCGTCATCGAGCTCAAAAGTGATGTGCCGCCGCAGAAGGTTTTGAACCAGCTTTACCAGCACACCGATCTCCAGAAGGATTTCCATTTGAACATGATCGCTCTAGTCAACGGTATTGAGCCGCGGCTTTTGTCGCTAAAGGACGTTCTCCAGGCATATCTGGATTATAGGAAGATTGTTATCCGCCGCCGCACCGAATTTGATTTGAAGAAAGCCGAAGAGCGCGCCCATATTTTGGAAGGTCTGGCCAAGGCGCTGGCTTCTATTGATAAGGTGATCGCCACCATCAAGAAATCCAAGAACAAAGACGATGCGCACAAAAACCTGGTTGGCCAATTCAAGCTTACTGCGGTTCAGGCCACGGCTATTTTGGAAATGCGCCTGCAGATGCTCGCCGCCCTGGAACGGCAGAAGATCGAGGACGAGCTCCAAGAGAAACTCGCGCTTATCAAGGACTTGCAATTGTTATTGAAGAGCCCGGCGCGGATTGTCAAAGTTGTCAAAGACGAACTGGCCGAGGTTAAATCCAAGTACGGCGACGCGCGCCGCACCCAGGTGATATCCACCGGCATCGGCGAATTCAAAGAAGAGGATTTGGTGCCGCAGGAAGAAGTGGTCATAACTCTTTCCGCCAGCGGCTATGTTAAGCGCCTGCCGTCAACGACTTTCCGCAGCCAAAAGCGCGGCGGCAAAGGGCTTATTGGTTCGGAGGTGGCGGAAGAGGACTTCCTGAATTATTTCCTGTCAGCGGACACCCACGACAATATTCTGTTTTTCACCGATAAAGGGCGGGTGTTCCAAACCAAGGTCTACGAAATTCCGGCGGCCGGCCGTACTTCTAAGGGCCGGGCCATCCATAATTTTTTGGAACTGCCGACCACCGAGAACATAAGCGCTATCGTCACCTACCCGGAGACCAAAAAGAAGCAGGACAGCGTTCTGGTTATGGCGACCAAAAACGGGGTCATCAAAAAAACGCCACTGGAGGATTTCCGGAACATCCGGCGCAACGGCATAATCGCCATTAAGCTGTCCTCCAGAGGAGGATCCGCCTCCGGCGGAAAGAAGGGTGATGAGCTCAAGGGCGTGCGCTTGTCCGACGGTAAGGGCCAGGTGGTTTTGACCACGGCCCAGGGGCAATCCATCCGTTTCAAGGAGTCCCAGTTGCGGCCGATGGGCCGGACCGCCGCCGGCGTGCGCGGCATGAAAATTAAGAAAGGCGACGAAGTGGCCGGCTTTGATATAATTAGTTCGGAAGAGGTGAAGAGCAACCGCCTGCTGGTGGTGATGATGAACGGTTTTGCCAAGCAGACCCAGCTTACGGAGTACAAGCTTCAGAATCGCGGTGGCTCCGGAATCCGCACTGCCAATATCACGCCGAAGACCGGGCGGCTTATCTCGGCCAGAGTGGTCTC